>JBHEMZ010000055.1:0-7411 GCA_046262315.1 Gaiellaceae bacterium | reverse complement strand
GGTGAGTGCTTATCAGGTGCGGGTCTGTGCGAGTTCGGGCATCAACCCGAGCTGCGTCATGACCTGGACCTGGTCGAAGTAGAGCTGCGTCTCCGCGACGGCGTCGCCCTCGATACGAAGGAGCTGGACGCCGCGGCCGGTAAGCCGCCGGTTCGTCGGTGGAATCTCGCCCGCCGGCGAGCTCAGGGTCCCGTCGTGCGTCCCTTCGAAGGTGAAGCGCTGAGCGACCCAGTCGCCCTCGGCGATCTCGGTTTGCACGGTCACGCGTGCGTCCGAGAAGGCGTTGAGCCAGTTCATCGCATACGCGGTTACGGCCTCATGACCTTCAAGCCTGATTTCGCCCGGAGCCTCGATGATGGCGGTGTCGGTGTTGAGCGCCCGGATGCGATCCTCGTCGTGCGCGTTGAATACGTCCACGAACTCCGCAGCGATCTTGCGTGCCTCGGCCATGTCGCCCTCCTTGCCTGGGTTTTGTCACCCAGCCTCGCCACTGGTCGGAGCCAGTCCGCCGCGGACCATAGATCGCCTCGGCCACCAGTGCAAGCGCCAGCCTCGTTCGAGTCGGGAACACCGATTGTCGATTGAGTAGAGAATCCGAGTGCTCGGAATGCTGAGCGTCGTTGCCCTGGTGGTGGTTACAGGCGCGGGCGGCGTGCCGGGGAACGATGCCACGCACGACCGCACGGCGTGCTCAACGCTGCGAAGGACACCGCGCCGCCGCCTCACAGAGCCGCGGTGCTCGTCGCCGAAAACTTCGAGGTGCTGGGCGACTCGAATCTCGGCGGGCGGGCCCCCCGCGGCGACGTCTGGTCGTACGACGACGGGGGTTCGGTCGGGGAGTTCTCCTACGTCGTTCTCTATTGAGACAACGATCGCATCCCGCGCACATCCCGCGGGACGTCGCCGGAAGCTCCCGCCGGTGCCCGGCAATCCCCGCAACGTCAGGGTCGGAAAGCTCTGCTCACGGCGGGAATCGCCGCCTATCCCCGCCCAGTCCGGAACGACCATGACCGGCCTGTCACGCCGGAGGTCGCGGGTTCGAGTCCCGTCGCTCCCGTAAAGTAGCTGCAAATTGACATGTTTGTTGTCCACGTCGGTGCGAACGACCGCCGGCTTCTTCGCATCCCGCGTACATCCGGAGGGGAATCCCCGCCGAGAGCCGCCCATTGCCGCAGATCCCCGCAACCCAGACGCTTGGCGTAGGAAGCCGGAGGTCGTGTCGGGGCAAGACGAAGATGAGACAGGCATGAGAGCGGCTCTCGCGTTTTCGGCCGCCCGGCCGCATAAGAACGACTCCGAACGACCTCATGTCCGTCTCACCGCGCGCGGGGATCGTGGTCTCGAACCAGCAATCGATCCCAAGGAGGAAGCGATGAGCATCGGCGGGCTGCCAGTTCTCTTCTTGACGACGCGCGCAAGAACGAGGTTGACGACGGGTCTCGATCGAGAACGAGGACGACCGTGACGGCGACGACACGGCCGGGCAACGACGGCACGGCGGCGACGACGACACCGGCCCCGACGGCGACGACACCGGCGGGAACGACCGCACCGGCGGTGGTGAGAACAGGGGCGATGGCGACGCCACCGGTGGAAACGACGGCACGAACGGCGGCGAGAACACCGGCGGCGGCGGCGGCGGCGGCGGCGAGACCGGCGGCGGCGATGTCGACACCGGCGGTGGCGGCGCGCAGGGTCGTCTCGAAGACTGACCGAAGCGCGCGTGCCGGTAACGTGCGGCGGGCCGCGAGTGCGTCGACGGCGGACGCTCCCGGTTCGTCGAGAGCGAGCGCTTTTAGCCGACTGTGCGACGAGCACGCCGAGCACGAGACGCTGCACTGGATCGGCTTCTACAACACCGAGCGTCTGCACGAACTGGGCGACTTGCCGCCCGCCGAGTACGAGCAGTGAAATATCAAGACAGACAACAGCCGAATCCGGCTGCCAGATAAACGAGCCTCTACGAAACCCAGCGCGCTTCAGAATGAAGTGCGGGGCTGCATTCGTCGCCGGTGTGTCAGGAGGTCGCGGCCGGGACTTGGCGTCCGGTTGCTAGCACCTGGGTCGTCCGTTCGAGCCAGGGTGTTGCCTGGAGCTGCTCGAAGGCCCCTCGTGCTTCGGTGAGCAACGGCTCGGCTTCGCTTGTGCGGCCTTGTCCTCTGAGCCACTCGGCTTGCTCGAGCATGACAACGGCGTGGTGGAACGGCAGCTCGAGGGCGTGCAGCTCCGCGGCGGCTGCGACGAATTTGCTTTCAGCAGCGGCGTCCGGCCCGGCGAGGCGGGCGCGGAAGCGGTGGGCCGCGGCGGCCAGGAAGGGCGGACGCAGGCCGACCGGAACCTGTTCGACGGTGGTGAGCAGCTGCTCTGCCTTGTCTCGTGCGCCGAGGGCGAGCGCGGCCTCGAGCGCGGGCCGGAACCCCTGCTTGACGTCCTGCGAGGCCATGCCCGTGGCGGCGTGGCCGACGGCGACCGCGTGCTCGGCGGCCGTGAGGGCGCCGCGGGTATTGCCTTCGGCGAGCCGGACAGCTGCCGTGGCGGCGTGGAAGCTGCCCTGTGCCTGCAGGTCGCCGGATCGACCGAGCTCCTCCCGGCGGGCGAGCAAGCGGCGGGCCGCATCGAGCTGGCCGCGCTGCAGATGGATCTCGAGCACGCCGCTCAGCGAGCTCATGAGGCTGGTGTTGCTGGCGAGCTGCTCGTCGGGGATCTCGGCCAGCCGGGCGAGCGCCTCGTCCCAGCGGCCGAGCATCGTGAGGGCGTAGCTCATCTCGCTGAGCGCGAACCACTCGTTCTGCCGATTGCCGATCCTCCGCCCGAGCGCGAGCGCTTGCTCGAGGTACGCGAGCGCATCGGCATAGCGATCACGCCGGAAGCGGAGGTCCGAGAGGTTGGAGTACGCAAACGCTGCCTGCGTGTGCAGGTCATGGGTGAGCGCGGTGTCGAGGGCGAGCTGGAACAAGGCGCGAGCCTCCTCGGGACGCCGCGCTCCGACGATGAACCCCTTCGTCATCCAGCCGGCCACGAGCACCTCGGGGAGCTGCAGCGCCTCGGCGATGTCGAGAGCGCGCTCGGTCCGCTCGGCCCCCAGCTCGCTGTTGCCGCCGAAGAAGTGGAACTGGCCGAGGCGGGCGAGCAGCAACGCCACGTCCGCGTCGGGCTCGTCGCCTGCGATCACCGCATAGGCGGTCTCGAGCCGCTCGATCGCCTGCTCGTTGCGGCCGCTCATCGACTCTACGCGGGCCAGCCAGGTCGACGCGCGGGCGGCCGCGTGCGTGTCTCCGGCAGCCTCGTGAAGCGCGATCGCCTGCTCGACGAGGGCTCCGGCCCGCTCCGTCGCGCCGGCATTGAACGCCATCTCGCCTGCGCGAACGAGGGCGGCCGCCCGCTCTGCCGGCAGGGCGGCGAGCTCGGCCGCCTGCTCGAACGCGCGCTGCGCCTTGGCCGTGGCGCCCAGCGAGGCGGCCCGCTCCCCCGCCCGCACGAGCGCCACGTGCGCGCGCGCGCGCAACGGCTCCGCATCGGCGGCATCGGGGTCGAGCCGGTAGGCGTCGAGCAGGTGCGAGGCCACGACCTCGGCCACCTCCTCCTCGGCCAGGCTCGCCGAGAGGTGCTCGGCCGCCGCCAGATGCTTCGCGCGCCGCTCGCGCCGCGGCAGCGTCTCGTAGGCGACGTGGCGGAGCAAGTCCTGCAGGAAGCCGTACTGGCCCTGCTCGGGCGAGCGCGGATCCGACTGCAGGCCGAGCACCTCCCGCCGCACCAGCGTCGTCAAGAGCGGCTCGAGCCGCGACTCGTCGAGACCCGTCAGCACCGCCAGCGCCGCCGGAGTGAATGTCTTCCCCAGCACGGCCGCGTCCTGAAGCAGCCGCCGCTCCTCCTGCGAGAGACCGTCGAGGCGGGCCGCGATCAGCGCGTGCAAGGTCTCGGGTATCTCCAGCGACTCGACCTCGCCCGTTACCCGGTGCACCGGGCCGTCCGCGACCAGCAGGCCCCGGTCGAGCAACATGCGCACCGTCTCGACCGCGTACAGCGGCACCCCCTCCGCCCGGGCGAGGATCCGGGCCCGCAGCGCCGCCGGCAAACCGGGCACAAGCCCGCTCAGCAGCTCCTCCATCGCCTCGTCCGAGAGCGGCTCCAGGTAGAGCGAGACGAAGTTGCGGTGGCCGGCGCCCCAGGTCGGCCGCCGCTCCTGGAGCTCCGGTCGCGCGAGCGTGACCACATACAACGGATGATTACGTGACCACTCGAGCAGGTACTCGACGAAGTCGAGCAAGCCCTCGTCGGCCCAATGCATGTCCTCGAACGCGAGCACGGTCGGGTACGTATCGGCGAGCCGCTCGAAGAACAGCCGCCAGGCGGCAAACAGCTCCTGCCGCTCCCCCGTCTCCTGCTCGCCCAGCCCGAGCAGCTGCGCCAGCCGCGGCTCAACGAAGCGCCGCTCCTCCGCATCGAGAATGTGCTCGTCCAGCGCCGCTCCCAGCTTCGTGAGCGCCGCCTGCGGCTCGTCGTCCTCGGCGATCCGGCAGCGCATCCGCACCATGTCCGCCAGCGCCCAGTAGGCCACGCCCTCGCCGTAGGCGAGACAGCGGCCGCGGTGCCAGTACGTGAGCTGAGGCAGACCGTCGAAATACTTGTAGAACTCCCACGCCAACCGCGATTTGCCGATCCCGGCGATCCCCGTCACCGAGACCAGCTGCGCCCGCCGCTCCTCGGCGCAGACGTGGAACAGGTCCTTGATCTGACGCAGTTCCCGCTCGCGGCCGACGAACGGCGCCTCGAGCCCCTGCGACTTCAACTGACCTCGCGCTCCCGAGACGACACGCAGCGCTTTCCACAACGCCGTCTCGCCCTCCTTCCCTTTCAGCTCGTACAGACCGGCGTCCTCGTACACGAGCGTCTGCTCGGTCGCCCGCCGGGTGGAGTCGCCCACCAAGACAGATCCCGGCTCGGCCACCGACTGCAGCCGCGAGGCGGTGTTCACCAGATCGCCCGCGACCATCCCCTCGCCCGTCGCGCCGAGCGTCACCGCCGCCTCGCCCGTCAACACGCCCGCCCGCGCTCGCAATCCCTTCGCACCCGCCTCGTCCCCGAGCGCCGCCACGGCCGCCACCAGATCCAGCGCCGCCCGCACCGCCCGCTCCGCATCGTCCTCGGTCGCGACCGGCGTCCCCCAAACCGCCATCACCGCATCCCCGATGAACTTCTCGACCGTGCCCCCGTACAGCTCGATCAGACGCCGACACGTCTCGAAGTAGCGCGAGAGCAGTTCTCGCACCTCCTCCGTATCCCGCGACTCCGACAACGACGTAAAGCCGACGAGATCCGCGAACAGCACCGACACCAAGCGCCGCTCGGCGGTCGGCGCAGCTGCGGCCGCGGGAGCCGCGACAGCTAACGCAACCTCACCCGCCTCGAGCGGCGCGCCACAGTCGGCGCAGAACCGCTTGCCCGGCGGGTTCGCGCCTCCACAGGAAGAACAAACGGATGCGAGCGGACCGCCGCAGTCACCACAGAACCCCTTCCCCAGGGGGTTCTCCGCGCCGCAGCTCGAGCAGATGATCACCGTACCAGCCTAACCCGGGAGCCTGGGATTCTTGAGAGGCTCCTGAGCCAGGCTCTGTTCTGGTGAAAAGGAGATGCTCCAGCGATGACAATCTCAAGGAAGTGCTTGCCCGAACTCCGCGAGCGTGCGGTGCGGATGGTCGAGCAGTCGGGCCGCCCGATCGCGCACGTCGCGCGTGATCTCGGCATCCACCGGGAGGCGCTGCGTCTGTGGGTGCGCCAGGCGCAGCCGGACGCGACTCCCGCGTCTCGCGCGTCCTGCCCAGTGACGTGCAGCAAGAGCTCGTCCGGTTGCGCAAGACGACGTAGTAGAAGTTGTCGACGACGCAGCGACAACGGGCACGCCGGAAAGCGTGAAGGAGACAGAGCGGACATCGTCGCGCCCACGCCGTAGGCCATCGGTGGCACCATAGGGCTTGGGCCGAAGCCGTCCGCACCCGCACCCTCGCACCGGCGCGATGCTGCGGGGATGCGGATCCTCGACCTCGGCTGCGGAAAGGCGCTCAGCTCGATCTTCCTCGCCAGGGAGTTGGGCGTCCAGGTCTGGGCAACGGATCTCTGGGTGCCGGCTACGGAGAACTGGACGCGCATACGGAAAGCAGGTGTCGAATCACTCGTCTATCCGGTGCACGCCGAGGCGCACACACTCCCGTTCGCCGAAGGCTTCTTCGACGCGATCGTCAGCCTCGACGCATACCACTACTTCGGGACCGACGACCTCTACCTCGGCACACATCTCGCGCCGCTCGTCAAGCCTGGTGGCGAGCGAGATCGGGATCGTCGTCCCCGCGCTCGTCCACGAATTCGAAGCCGCTCCACCGGCCCACCTGGCCGAACAGTGGCGCAAGCACTGGGACCTCTGGAGCTTCCACAGCCCCGACTGGTGGCGACGGCACTGGACCAAGACCGGCCTCGTCGACGTCGAGACCGCCGACCTCATCCAAGACGGCTGGCGATACTGGGTCGCCTGGGACGAAGCCACTCTCGAACTCGGCTTCGTCCCGAAGCGATTCGCCGCCTTCGTACCCGAATGGCTGGCGATGATGCGCACGGACGCAGGAGAGAACCTGGCCTTCGCCCGCATGCTCGCACGCCGGCTCACGCCGTAGACGCCGGCCGAGCCAGTCTGTCAAGGCAGGATGATTGACGCCGAAGCAACCAGGAGCTGTTCGTGGCGATCACCGGCTCCCGTCACGTTGCCTGGCCGGACACCGACCTCGCCACACACCTGCCACACAAGCTCTGCCGGGCGGCAGCCGGTCGTAGCCGGTCGCAGTCGGTTTGGTCGGTGAGAAAATGCTGCTCTAGCCGGTAATTCCGGGTTGTAGCCGGCTGTGCCGGTCGAGCCTGTACCGGCCTGTCACGCCGGAGGTCGCGGGTTCGAGTCCCGTCGCTCCCGTCTCTTGAAGTGCCTGCAAAATGGCATTTCGGTTGTCAGATCAGACGCGGCAATCCGGTCTGTGGCCCAAACCCGTGGCCCAAACGAGCGAGAAAAAAGCCTGCAAATTTGCCCGTTTCGCCCGGAATCTTGTGTCCGGCCGCACGAACCAAACCAGGTCATGAGTCTCTGGACCCGGCCGATCGAGGATCGCGGACCCTCTTGGCGCGGCGAGGGCTGCTGCGCCACCTGCTAGCGACCCGGCTGCTTACGGCGGCACGTCCCGTCAAGTGGTGTGCGAGGTTGAGCGGGTCATCCTCGCCTGACCTTCTACGCGGCCGCCTCGATCGCGATCACCTCCTTCGGTTCGGCGACGGGATGGGCGAGCGCCTTGGCGATCGACTCGGCGCTCATGTAGCGACGGGCGACCGCCCACTCGTCGTGTTGCTCGGCGAGCACAGCGCCCACCAGGCGGAC
>JBHEMZ010000054.1:0-65149 GCA_046262315.1 Gaiellaceae bacterium | reverse complement strand
GCCGGTAGCCGAAGAGGACGTCATGCTCGGACATGCGGCTCACTCCTTTCCTCCGGCGTGGTGGTCGAAGGCGAGGGTGAACCGAGAAACGGACGGCACCCGGCTACGGAAGGCCGGGTGCCGTCCTCTCAAGCCTTTGTCGAGGGTCCACCTGTCGGGACCACTCGGTGACAGTCCAGACTAGGCGGGCGCGAGCACGCCGAGCGCGCGAGGGATCGCCTCCAACGCCCTCTCGATGTCCTCGTCGGTTACGTCCAGGTGGGTCACCCCCCGCAGCACGTTCGGGTGAATCGTGATCGAGAGCGCGACGTCCTCGGCGCGCAGCCGATCCATCGCCTCGGCACTCGTCAGGCCGAGCGTGCCCACGTCGAGCTGAACGAAATTCGTCTCCACCTGCTCAAGGTCGACCGGCAAACCGGCGGCGGCTAGGCCCTCGGCGAGCCGGCGCGCCCGCTGATGGTCATCGGCGAGCCGCGCGACGTGGTGGTCGAGGGCGTAAATCCCTGCAGCCGCGATGATCCCCGCCTGCCGCATCGCGCCGCCGAACAGGAACTTGTAACGGCGCGCGGTGCGCATACGCTCCACCGAGCCGGCGAGCAGCGCGCCGAGCGGACAGCCGAGGCCCTTGGAGAGACAGAGCGAGACGGTGTCGAAGTGCCGCCCGATCTCGGCCGCCTCGACGCTGCACGCCACGGCGGCGTTCAGGAGGCGCGCCCCGTCCAGGTGGACACACAGCTCGAGCTCGCGGCACGTCTCCGCCACTGACTGCAGCTCCTCGACCGCCCAGACGCGCCCACCCGAGGAGTTGTGGGTGTTCTCGAGCGAGACCACGCGCGTCAGCGGATGGTGGATCACCTCGTCGTAGCGCACCGCAGCGCGGATCTGCTCCACCGACAGGCGCCCGGCAACCCCCGGTAGACCGCGCGTGACGAGGCCGGTGTGCACGGCAGGCCCGCCGAGCTCGTACAGCAGGACGTGCGAGTGCTCCTCGGCGAGCAGCTCGTCGCCGGCCTCGCCGAGCACCCGGAGCGCGATCTGGTTTGCCATCGTTGCGGTCGGCAGGTACACGGCTGCCTCCTGGCCGAGCAGCACTGCGGCGCGTTCCTCCAGCGCCAGCACGGTCGGATCCTCGCGCTTCTGCTCGTCACCGACCACGGCCGCCGCGATGGCGGCTCGCATGCCCGCGGTTGGCTGGGTCAGCGTATCGGAGCGCAGGTCGATCACGGGGCCGGATTGTCGCAGACCTCTGCATGGCCGACGCGGGCGGGACCGGGCAGACTTCGGGCATGTGGCGGTTCATTCTGCGGCGCCTCGGCTGGTCTGTCGTGCTGTTCGTGGCCGTCACCTTCGTCACGTACGTGATCTTCTTCATCATTCCGGTCAACCCAGCGGCAATGGTGGCCGGGAAGAACGCCGGGCCGGAGGACATCGAGCGAGCGAAGCATTTCCTCGGACTGGACGACCCGATCCCCGTTCAGTACGTCAAGTTCCTGAACCGGCTCCTGCCCTTCGGCAAGGAGGAGATCGGGCCCGGCGACTATGGCGGCTGGGGGTTCAAGGAGCCGTCGCTCGGCCGCTCGTTCCAGTCGCGGCGGCCAGTCAACGACATCGTCCTGGCGGCAGCGCCCGTGAGCGCATCGCTGGCACTCGGCGGATTCGTGATCCTCTTCCTGATCGCCTTCCCGCTTGGGATCCTCTCGGCGCTCAAGCCTCGCTCGCTGCTCGACCGATCGGGCATGGTGTTCGTGCTCGTCGGGGTCTCCGCTCACCCGGTGTGGATCGGCTTGCTGATGGCGTTCTTCTTCGGCTACAAGCTCGCCTGGACGCCGATCGCCGAGTACTGCGACCTGATCGACCCGTCGACGGCATGCGGAGGGCCTGTGCAATGGGCGTACCACCTGCTCCTGCCGTGGGTCGCCTTCGGCGTGCTCGGCGCGGCGATCTACGTCCGCATGATCCGGGCTGAGGTGCTGGAAACGATGAGTGAGGACTACGTCCGTACGGCCCGCGCCAAAGGCGCACCCGAGTCCGTCGTGATCCGCTCGCACGTGCTCCGGAACGCGATGCTCCCGGTCGTGACGATGTTTGGCATGGATTTGCCGTTCGCCCTGAACGGAGTCGTCTTCCTCGAGATCGTCTTCGGACTTCCCGGCCTTGGCCAGATCGCGCTCGAGAGCGTCACCGGGTTCGACCTTCCGATCACACAGGGGATCGTCGTGTTCACCGCCGTACTCGTGATCGTCTTCACGCTGCTGGTCGACATCCTGTACGCGGTCATCGACCCGCGCATCCGGCTCGCTTAGTGCGCCTCCAGGTGATCCCCGCCATCGCATCCGCCCGTGACAGAGGGCGATGCGCCGTCCTCAGTCGCGCCCGTCCTGCCAGTGCGGGCGCTCCCTGCGTCCTCGCCCCACTTGCTTTCCTCAGGTGGATGCCGAGGCAGACCTGAAGGCGGACTAGTGGATCTGGAGGCGCTCGTCCGGGCGCTCGACGAGCGCGGCGAGCCCGCCTACCGTGGCCGCCAGGTGTGGCGCTGGGCCGCGCGGGGCGCCGGATCGTACGAAGAGATGACGGATTTGCCGGCCGGCCTACGAGCCGCGCTCGCCATCGAGGTGCCGTTCTCGACCCTCGCGGTCGAGCATGAGGCACGGTCGCGCGACGGCACCGTCAAGGCCCTCTTCCGCACGCACGACGGCCATCCGGTCGAGGCGGTGCTGATGCGCTTTCGGGACGGCCGCCGCTCGATCTGCGTGTCGTCACAGTCGGGGTGCCCGCTCACGTGCAGGTTCTGCGCGACGGGGGCGATGGCCTTCGGCCGGAACCTCTCGGCTTCGGAGATCCTCGACCAGGCGCTGTATTTCCGCCGCATCGAAGCGGTCGACCATTGCGTGTTCATGGGCATGGGCGAGCCGCTCCTGAACCTCGACGCGGTCACGGCAGCCCTCGAACGGCTCCCCAACCTCGGCATCACGCCCCGGCGCACGACAGTCTCGACCGTCGGCTGGCTGCCGGGGCTGCGCCGCTTCGTCGACGGGGTCGTGCAGCCCGTACGGCTCGCGCTGTCGCTGCACGCCCCTGAGGATGCGCTGCGCAGCGAGCTGATGCCCGTCAACGAGCGCTACGGTCTGGCGGACATACTCGGCGAGTGCCGGCGCTACGTGACCCTGCGCAGACGCAAGGTTTTCGTCGAGTACGTGATGCTCGCTGGCGTCAACGACCGCGTCGAGCAAGCGGAGGCGCTCGCCGGCCTCCTGGGGCGCGGCGCCTTCAAGGTCAACCTGATCCCGTACAACCCGACCGGGGGCCGCTTCGACGGCTCGTCGCCGAAGGCGATCGACGCATTCGCCGCGACGCTGCGAAGGGCGGGCGTGGCGACCACCGTTCGCCTCACCCGCGGCCGCGACATCGAAGCTGCGTGCGGCCAGCTCGCCGCAATACCCCAAGCGCGGGGCGCGGTGGTTTCGGCGCCCTAGACGCCCTTCGGCGCTTCCGCCGCGACCGGGGAAGCCGGCTCGCCGCCCAGGTCCGGGTGGTCGCCGAAGCCATAGCGGACGACCGCGCGCTTCGCCGCCTTCACCTCGTCGAGCCGCCCCACGACCGACCGCGTCGGAGCGTGTTTGAGCGCATTGGGATCCTCGGCCGCTTCCCGCGCGATGTCGAGCATCGCGTCGGCGAAGGCGTCGAGCGTCTCCTTCGGCTCCGTCTCGGTGGGTTCGATCATGAGCGCCTCGGGCACGACCAGCGGGAAGTAGATGGTCGGGGGGTGGAAACCATGGTCGATCAGCCGCTTGGCCACGTCGAGCGCGGTCACGCCGTACTCGCGCTTCAACGTGCGGGCCGAGAGCACGAACTCGTGCATGCAGAGGCGGTCGAAGGGCAAGTCGTAGGCTTCTCGCAGCCGCGCGAGCAGGTAGTTCGCGTTCAGCACGGCCGCGTCGGACATGTCCTTCAACTGCGGCCCGTACGCGCGGATGTAGGCGTAGGAGCGAACGAAGACGCCGAATGGGCCGCCAAACCCGCGCACACGACCGATCGACCGCGGGCGGTCGTCGTCCCAGTGGAAGCGGTCGCCATCTCGCGCGACCACGGGCACCGGCAGGTACGGCACGAGCGACGAGCGAACCGCGATCGGCCCGGCGCCAGGCCCGCCGCCGCCGTGCGGCTGCGAAAACGTCTTGTGCAGGTTGAAGTGGACGATGTCGAAGCCCATGTCGCCCGGCCGGGAGCGACCGCAGACGGCGTTCAGGTTCGCGCCGTCGTAGTAGAGGAGCGCGCCCGCCTCGTGAAAGATGCGCGCCACGTCCTCGATTCCCTCGTCGAACAGCCCCAGTGTGCTCGGGTTCGTCAGCATCAGGCCGGCCGTCTCGTGGTTCACCTTCGCGCGCAGTTCGTCGAGGTCGACGTTGCCGCGCGGATCGGTCTTGACCGCGACGACCTCGTAACCGGCCATCGTCACGCTCGCCGGATTGGTGCCGTGAGCCGTGTCCGGAATGACCACCTTGCGCCGCTGCTCGCCGCGGTCTGCGAAGTACGCCCGCATGAGCATCAGCCCCGTCAGTTCCCCCTGCGACCCCGCGGCGGGCTGCAGCGAGACGGCATCCAGTCCAGCGATCTCGGCGAGGATCTCCTGGAGGCGCCACATCAGCTCGAGAGCTCCCTGCGCGCCGTCCTCCTCCTGAAGCGGGTGCAGGTCGCGAAAGCCCGGAAGCGCGACGACTCGCTCGTTGACGCGCGGGTTGTGCTTCATCGTGCACGAGCCGAGCGGGTAAAAGCCGGTGTCGACGCCGTAGTTGCGCGACGTCAGCTCCGTGAAATGGCGCACGAGCTCGGGCTCGGAGACCTCGGGAAGCCGCGGCGCCCGCTCGCGGCGGAGCTCGTCAGGCACCGCAGGAAGCGGAAGGTCGTGCCGCGGTAACGAGTACGCGATCCTCCCCTCGCGGGACCGTTCGTAGAGAAGTTTCACGCGCTCACCTCTTCGAGGACGTCAACGAGCCGATCGATCTCCGCCGGCGTGCGCTTCTCCGTGACGCACACGAGCAGCGCATCGTTTACGCCCGCGTAATCGCGGTCGAGCGCGTAGCCCGGGTGCACTCCGCGCTTGCGGGCCGCAGCGACGACCTCGCGGGCAGGCCGTCCGACCCGGACGGCAAACTCTTTGAATGTTGTCTTGTTTGGAAACAGTAGCCGGCCCGCAAGCCGTTCCCGCGCATAGGCGGAGAGCGCCATGCAGGTCTCCCCCAGCTCGCGCAAGCCCTGTGGCCCGAGCCACGTCAGATAGACGAGGCCGCCGAGCGCCAGCAGCGTCTGGTTGGTCGTGATGTTCGAGGTGGCCTTCTCACGTCGGATGTGCTGTTCACGGGTCTGAAGGGTCAGCACATAGCCGCGCCGGCCGTGCACGTCGGTGGTCTCGCCGACGATGCGGCCGGGCATGCGGCGCACAAGGTCGGAGCGAGCGGCGAGGAAGCCGTAGTGCGGACCGCCGAAGGAGAGATTGTTGCCGGCGGGCTGGCCTTCGCCTACGGCGATCGCACAGCCGTAGTGACCGGGCGCGTCGAGCACTCCGAGTGACAGCGGATCGACGTGTGCGACGGGCAGCGCGTCGCACTCGGCGGCAGCGGCGGCGAGGTCGGGAGCGGGCTCGAGGCAGCCGAAGAAGTTCGGCTGCTGGAAGAGCACGGCCGCGGCGTCGCGCGCCGCCTCGGACACCGTCTCGGGATCGGTGGTGCCGCCGCGATGCGGTACCTCGAGCACCTCGAGCCCGAAGCCCGGCGCATAGGTCTTGACCACCTGGCGCACCTGCGGGTTGACGGTCTCGGCGACCACGATCTTCGAGCGGCCCGTGACGTGCTTGGCCATGTAGCACGCGTCCGCCGCGACGGTCGTGCCGTCGTACCCCGAGGCGTTCGCGACGTCGAGGCCCGTGAGCTCGCAGATCGCCGTCTGGTACTCGAAGATGGCCTGGAGGACGCCCTGGCTCAACTCCGGCTGGTACGGCGTGTACGCGGTCAGGAACTCGCCCCGCGAGAGCACCATGTCGACGACCGTCGGAACGTAGTGGTCATAGATGCCCGCACCAAGGAACGAAAGTTCCTCGCCGACCGGCACGTTGCGCTTGGCGAGCTCACCGAGGTGGTCGACAAGCTCCTGCTCGGAAAGGGGCGGCTCGAGCGCAAGTGGACGGTCGAGCCGGACGCCCGGAGGGATCTGCTCGAAGAGCGCGTCGGTCGTCGAGACGCCGATCGACGCGAGCATCTCCTCGCGGTCGCCATCAGTCAGCGGCACGTAGCGGATCGTCACGGGACACTCGGGCGCGTCGCCTCACGCAGGGGCTGAGCGACTGTCACAGATCGGCGAGAAGCTGTTGGTAAGCCGCAGCGTTGAGGAGGGTGTCGACCTCCGAGGGGTCCGAGATGCGGATCCGGATCAGCCAGCCCTCGCCGTACGGGTCCTCATTGACCGTCTCGGGCGCGTCGACGACCTTCTGGTTGACGGCGACCACCTCGCCGGAGAGCGGTGCGATCAGGTCGCTGACCGCCTTCACCGACTCAACCTCGCCGTACGACTGATCCTTGGAGACGGCGGCGCTCTCCTCGGGCGGCTCGTAGTGCACAAGCTCCCCAAGCGCATCCTGCGCGTACCAGGTGACGCCGATCATCGCCTCGTCACCGTCGACACGCGCCCAGTCGTGCTCTGCGTGGTAGCGGAGGTCGTCCGGATAGCTCTCTGCGGCCGCCACTACGACGAGCCTCCCTGCGGCGTGCTCCCCTGCGACATCGTCCTGTGCTCCTTTCCCTCTAGCCCTCGGCCGCATCCGGCCGGGCAGGGCGGTAGATCGGCTTCTTCACGACGCGCGCGCGACGCGAGCGTCCGCGGACGTCCACGGTCAACTGCGTGTCGGGCTGCGCGAGCGTCGAGTTCACGTATGCCATGCCGATGCCGCGCTCGAGCATCGGCGAGTGCGAGCCGGAGGTCACTTCGCCGCCCTCGGTGATCGTCATGCCGTGCCGCGGGACAGCGCGCTCTTCCATCACGAATGGCACAAGCCGCCGGGCGGGACCCTCTTCCTTGACCCGGCGGATCGCCTCGGCTCCGGTGAAGTCCTTCTCGAGCGCGCAGGTCCAGTCGAGGCCCGCGGAGATCGGGTCCGTGTCCGGGCCGATGTCATTGCCGTGGAGCGGGTAGCAGACCTCCAGCCGGAGCGTGTCGCGCGCACCTAGACCGCACGGGACGGCGCCCGCAGCCACGACGTGCTCCCAGAGCGCGGCCGCGTCGTCGGCCTCGACGAGGAGCTCGACCCCGGCCTCGCCTGTGTAGCCCGTGCGGTTCACCATGCAGGCGATGCCGCCCAGCTCTCCCTCCGCGAAGGTGAAGGCGGGCGCGTCCGGCAGCCCCAGCCGCTCGAGCGACCGCGGTCCCTGAACGGCGAGCAGTGCGTACTGGTCCGACACGTCGCGGACGTCAGAGCCGGCCACCTCCCGCTCCTGCAGCCAGCCGAAGTCGGTCTCGCGATTGGAAGCATTGACGATCAGCAGATAGCGAAACGCGTCGACGCGATAGACGATCAGGTCGTCGACGATGCCGCCGCGCTCGTTCGTGAGCAGCGTGTACTGGGCCTCGCCGTCGGTAATGCGGCCGAGGTCGTTCGAGAGCAGCGCCCGCAACAGGGCGGGGGCGCTCGGGCCTTCGACTTCCAGCTCGCCCATGTGCGAGACGTCGAACACGCCGCAATCGGCGCGCACGGCGCGGTGCTCGGCGACGACTCCCGCGTACTGCACCGGCATCTCCCAGCCGGCGAACGGAACCATCTTCGCCCCCGCCGCCTGGTGAAGCTCGTAGAGGGGCGTGCGCCGCAAGGTCTGCATGCGCGCCGGATGCTAGCCCGCGCCCTTCGGCCGCGGGCTACCTGGCCAAACTCGCCCAGAGAGTTGGCTAGGAGTCGTCGCGGAGGAACGAAGGGATGTCGATGTCGTCTGATGACGCCGTAGGCTCGGAGAGCGGCTCCCGCCGGGTCTCGATCGGACGCGCCCCGGTCACCGACCGGCGGCGGCGCACACGCGGCGTGCCGAACCCCGTTGCGATCACGGTGACGCGCACCTCGTCGCCGACGGACTCGTCGATCACGGCGCCGAAGATGACATTCGCGTTCTGGTCGGCTGCGCCCGTGACCACCTCAGCTGCCTCGTTGACCTCGAAGAGCCCCATCTCGGGTGGGCCGGTGATGTTGAGCAGGACACCGGTCGCGCCCTCGATCGACGCCTCGAGTAGCGGCGAGGAGACGGCGGTACGGGCCGCCTCGGCCGCGCGATTTTCGCCGGAGGCCACTCCGATTCCCATCAGGGCCGAGCCGGCGTCGCGCATGATCGTCCGGACGTCGGCAAAGTCGAGGTTGACGAGTCCCGGCACGGTGATCAGGTCGGTGATGCCTTGAACGCCCTGGCGGAGGATATCGTCGGCTATCCGGAACGCCTCCAGGATCGAAGTCTGCTTCTCGACCACCTGGAGCAGGCGGTCGTTCTCGATCACGATCAAGGTGTCGACGCGCTCGGAAAGCTCCTGGATGCCGCTCTCGGCCTGGTCGGCGCGACGGCGACCCTCGAACGAGAAGGGCCGTGTGACGACGCCCACCGTGAGAGCTCCTAGCTCGCGCGCGATCTCGGCCACGATGGGCGCGCCGCCTGTGCCCGTGCCCCCGCCCTCACCCGCGGTGACGAAGACCATGTCTGCGCCCTTGATCGCCTCCTTCAGTTCGTCGCGGCTTTCCTGCGCAGCCGCGCGGCCGACTTCGGGGTCCGCGCCGGCGCCGAGGCCACGCGTGACGTCGGTGCCAACCTGCACCTTCACGTCCGTATCCATCATCAGCAGTGCCTGCGCGTCGGTGTTCACCGCGATGAACTCCACGCCAGCAAGCCCCGCCTCCACCATGCGGTTGACCGCGTTCGTGCCGCCGCCGCCTACCCCGGCGACCTTGATCACGGCCAGAAAATCACGGCTGTCATCGCGCACTCTCAATGCTCCTCTACCTCAACCTCAACTGGAAATTGAGCTTTTCTCATGCCTGGCGATCCTCTAGGGTAAGTCCCGCCGGCCGTGGTGTCAACCAAGGTCGTCTAAGGCTCAACTTGAGAGTCGAGGGTTGTTCCCGCCTACCGGTCGGGCCGGCATGGTTACATCGAGGTAGCGCAGCTGAAGACGTTCCTCTGCGGGGAGCGCGCGCAGGACGCGCGCCGCGACGGCGAGCTTGAGCGGGACGTCGTAGGCATCGCCGAGCCGCACCTCCATACGCGAGCGCAGGACGACCGTCAGCTCCCCGGCTTTGGCGCGGACCGTCCAGAGCGCGGGCCAGAGTGAGCTGCGCGCACGTCGCGCGTCGGCCAGGGCGCGCAAAGCGTTCGTCGCGAGGCCGCTCACGCTTCTCGCGGTCGTAGTGGGCGCCTCCTCGCGCGCCACCCAGACCCGCGGGAGGCGCGGGTACGGCCGCTTGGTCAGCGTGCGCAACACCGCGCCGTGCGTCGACACGAGCCAGGCCCGCGGGCCGCTTCGCACGACGGCGATTGGCCGATCGGGGCGTACAAGAACCCGCAACGTGCTGGGGAAGGACCGGTCATACGTCGCTCCGCGCACCTCGCGGAGCCGCGCGAGCCGATCCTGGACGGCCGAGCCCTCCAGCGTGACGAGGCTCTCCCCCACGAGGGGCGCAAGCGCCGCGCGCACCTGGCGCTCGAGCGCCGGTGGAGCGCCCTGCACTTCGATCGTCCGGATCGCAAACACCGTGGACTGGCGGGCGACGACGAAAGCCGCGAGGCCACCCACGAGTAGCCCCACGGCGGCCGCAAGCGACCGCCCGGAAGGCATGAGCCGATCCAGGTCGAAACGCCGCACGACCTCTCGCCCGGGGGCGAGCGCGACGGCACGGGCAGTGCGGGGACGATCGCGGTCCACGCGCCGTCTTTCGCCACCCGGCGGGTTGCTCCTACCCGAGCTGCGCAAGCGCGAGCGGGCCGAGGAACTCCACCTCGTGCCGCAGCTCGACGCCGTACTCCTCGAGCGCCCGCCGGCGAGCTTCGTCCATGAGCGCGAGCGCGTCGGCCGACCGTGCCCCGTCGACGTTCTCGATGAAGTTGGCGTGACGCGGCGAGATCTGCGCGCCGCCGATCCGGTGACCTTTGAGCCCGCAGGCCTCGAGCATCCTACCCGCGCTCAGCTCGTGCTCGGGGTTCTGGAAGACGCTGCCGAATGTGCGCTTGTTCGTCGGCTGGGCCGCTTTGCGGCGGACTTGCATGTCCGCCACCGTCGCCGAGATGTCCTCGATGGGGCGCATGTGCAGGCGCAGCTCTGCCCTCGCGACTACCTGCCCGTGGCGGAGCTCGGAGTGCCGGTAGCGCAGACCCAGCGCGCCGGGAGCGAGCCACGCCGAGCCGACCGATGTCGCGACCAGTGCCCGCTCGAGCACGCCCGCAATCTCGCCGCCGTACGCACCCGCGTTCATCCAGACGCCGCCGCCGACTGTGCCCGGGATGGCGCAGGCGAACTCCAGGCCCCCCAGGCCCGCCGAGCGGGCGCGGTGCAGGCAGACGGCCAGTGGCGCGCCGCCGCCGGCTACAACCCGCTCCTCCTGCACCTCCGCCGAGGCGAGCTGGCCGGCGAGCTTCAACACCAGCGCTTCTACTCCCTCGTCGGCGACGAGCAGGTTCGAGCCGAGCCCCACGACCGCCACGGCCGTGCCGCGCTCGTCAGCCCAGCGCAGCGCCTCCTCGAGCTCGGCCACCGTCTCGGGACGCGCGAACCAGCGTGCAGGCCCGCCCGTGCCCAGCGTGGTGAAACGCGAGAGCAAAACTCCCTCCTCGATATTCACGCGAGCTCCTCGAGGAGGAGCGAAACGACACTGTCCACATCCCCTGCCCCGAGCGTCGCCAGCGCGTCCCCGGATCGCGCTCGCCGCGCGAGGAAACGCGCGCCGTCGGCGGAATCGGGCGTCCACGCGAGGGGCATGCCCGGCCGGCGCCCCGCGAGGGCTTCGACGACGAGCCGCCCCGTCACGCCTGCGGCCGGCTGCTCGCGAGCGGGGTAGATCTCGGTCACCGCGACGGCGTCGGCGGCGGCAAGCGCCCCTGCGAGCTCGTACGCCAGATGCCGCGTGCGCGAGTAGAGGTGCGGCTGGAAGAGCGCGAGCACGCGGGAGGCTCCCGTCTCGCGAAGCGCGGCCAGCGCGGCCGCCACCTTGACGGGGTTGTGGGCGTAGTCATCGTAGACCGCGACGCCTCCAACCTCGCCGCGGCGCTCGAGCCGGCGGCCGACGCCCCGGAACTCTCGCAGCGCACGCTCCGCGCTACCCCGGTCGGCTCCCGTCGCGATCAGCGCGGCGAGAGCGCATGCGGCGTTCCGGCGGTTGTGCTCTCCCGGCACCGCGAGCTTTCCCCTGAGCGGCTCGAGCTCGTCGCCACGGATCACCGTCGGGACCTTCGCCACCCACCCGCCGAAGAGTTCCTCCACGTCCGCGCGCGAGGCGAACTCGGTGTGATGGTCAAGATCGACGTTTGTGACGACGGCGACGCGCGGCCGCAGCGACGCGATGGTGCGGTCGGACTCGTCGCCCTCGGCCACGAGCCAGCCCTTCCCCGCACGCGCGTTACCGCCGAGTTGCGGCACGTCGCCTCCGATCACGAACGCCGGATCGTGGTCGAGCCGGTCGAGTGCGAAGGCGATCATCGCCGCCGTCGTGGTCTTCCCGTGCGCGCCCGCGACGACGACCGCGTCTCGAATTGACACGAGCTCGGCGAGCAGCTCGGCGCGCGTGCGTCCCGCGAGTCGGTCGCGGAACGCCGTGCCCACCACGACCTCCCAGCCCTCCGGCGGCGGGGGCGGTTCCGGCAATACACTGACCTCGATCCCGGCCTCGCGGAGCGGTGCGAGGTAGGGCGTCTCCGCGGTGTCCCACCCGGCCGTTTCGGCGCCCCAGGCCGCAGAAAGAAGCGCGTAGCCCGACAGCCCCACCCCGCCGATGCCGGCGAACCAGATGCGCCTACCTGCGAGCGGCTGCAAGCTCGATCAGCTCCTCGGCGACCTCGGCGGCCGCGTCCGGCCGCGCCTCTGCGAGTTGCGCGCGTGCCATATCGGCCAGGCGGCCGCGATCGCCCAGCAGCGACCGCACCAGCTCCGGCACGCGGCCGAGCTCCGTCTCGGGCACGATGATCGCGCCGCCCGCGCGCTCGAAGTGGCGGGCATTCTTCGTCTGGTGGTCGGCCGTCGCGAACGGAAACGGTACGAGCACCGCCGGCTTGCCCGCGGCCGCCAGCTCCCACACGGAGCCACCGGCGCGCGCGAGCACGAGGTCGGCCGCGGAGTAGGCGGCGCCCACGTCGTTCGTGAACGGAAGCAGACGATAGTCGGCGCGCCGCACGCGGCCGGCGAGGGTCGCGTGGTCGCGCTCACCCGAGAGGTGCAGCACCGCGGGGCCCGCCGCGCCGAACGATTCGACGACGAGCTCGTTGAGTGCCCTGGCTCCCTGGCTTCCCCCGAAGACCAGCAGCACGGGCTCATCACCGGGAAGTCCGAACAGCGCGCGCGCCTCGGCCTGGTCGATCGCACGCGAGCGCTGCGGGATGGGCCGCCCGGTCACCCGGTACTTTCCGCCGGCCCGCCCCTCAACCGGGAAGGACAGGAAGACGCGCCGCGCGAGCGGCGCCGCCAGCCGGTTGGCGAGACCCAGGTGCGCGTCCGCCTCCATCAGCGCGGAAGGGATGCGCCGCCGCGCCGCCGCGGCGACCATCGGCCCGGCGACGTACCCGCCACCGCCGAGCACGACGTCCGGACTGCGGCGGGCCAGGATGCGCCCGCACACACGCAGTGCGCGCACGTCCGTGATGAGCGCGTGGACGAGCGCGAGACTCGGGCGGCGCGGCAACCCGGCCACGCGGAACATCTCGATCTCGAAGCCTGCCTCAGGGACGAGCCGCGCCTCGAGTCGCTCCGGCGACCCGGCGAATGTCACGCGGACGCCTTTGTCTCGAAGCTCCTCCGCGACGGCGAGCGCCGGCAGCACGTGACCTGCCGTCCCGCCTGCTGCGATCAGGCAGGCGAGCTCGTCTCTCGGCGGAGTCATCACTCGCGATGTTAAGGAGGATGCCGACTGCCGCGAGCGCGACGACGAGGCTCGAGCCGCCCGCCGACACGAACGGCAGTGGGATCCCGGTGAGCGGCGCCAGCCCGAGCACAGCGGCGAGGTTGACGACCGCCTGGCCGCAGACGAGCGTGGTCAACGCGGCGGCGAGACACTTGCCGAACGCGTCCTTGCAGCGCAGCGCGACCCGGAAACCCGCATAGGCGAAGACGCTGTACGCGGCCAGCACGGCCGTCACGCCGACGAGCCCGAGTTCCTCGCCGATGATGGCGAAGATCATGTCCGTGTGCGCCTCCGGCAGGTAGAAGAGCTTGAGCACGCTTTCGCCGAGGCCCTTTCCGAACAAGCCGCCGGAGCCCATCCCGAGCATCGCCTGCACCACCTGGAATCCGCTCCCTTGCGCGTCCTGCCACGGGTCGAGGAAGCTGAGGAAACGGTCGCGCCGGTACGGCTCCACCCAGATGGCGGCGAAGCCGAGCGCGATGCACACGCCGCCTGCGAGCGCGAGCAATCGCAGCGGCGTGCCAACGACGAGGAGCAGGCCGCCGAGCATGACGACGAGCGTGATCGTGGTGCCGAGATCGGGCTCGGCGAGGAGGAGCAGGCAGAACAGGCCGGCGACGAGGCCGATCGGGCGCGCCAGCTCGCCGACGGTACGCGGCGCCCGACGGCGGCTGAGGTAGGCGGCGGCCCAGACGGCGACGGCGAGCTTCGCCAGCTCCGAAGGCTGGAACACGGCGGGGCCGGCGGTCAGCCAGCGCCTCGCGCCGTTGACGGACTCGCCGACGACGAGCACGGCGACGCAGAGCACGAATGCCGTCCCGAGCAGGATCGGCGAGAAGTAGCGGAGCGCGTGGTAATCGAGGCGCGCGGCTCCCATCATCAGCGCCAGGCCGATCAGCGCGTACACCGACTGCCGCTTCAGGTAGAAGCCCGGATCCGAATTGCCGAGTGCGGCCGGCGCGGAGGTCGCGCTGTAGACCATCACAAGCCCGAACGCCACGAGGCACAGCGTCACGAGCACAAGCAGGCTCGCCTCGAGCTGCCCCTTCCTCACGGCAGCCTCTCCACGAGCCGACGGAAATGGTCGCCGCGCTCCTCGAAGCTCGCGTACTGGTCGTAGCTCGCGCACGCGGGCGCGAGCAGGACGACGTCGCCCGGCTCGGCCTCCGCGGCTGCGGTGGCGACCGCGCGCTCGAGCGTGCCCTCGCGCCGGTAGGCAACGCCGGCGACGTCGAGGACGGCCGCGAGCTCGTCGGCGGCGTCGCCGACGAGGTGAACGGAGCGGACGCTCGGACCGATCTGCGCTGCGAGCGTGTCGAACAGCTCTCCCTTCGGCGTGCCGCCCAGGATGAGGCGGACGGACTCGCCGGCATACGCCTCGAGCGCCCGCCGAGCCGCGGCCGTGTTCGTGGCCTTCGAGTCGTTCACCCAGCGCACGCCTCGTACGGTGCGCACAAGCTCGAGCCGGTGCGGGACGCCCGCGAAGCTCGCCAGGGCTTGGCCGATCGCCTCGTCCCCGAGGCCTGCCGCACGCGCGGCTGCGGTTGCAGCGGCGGCGTTCTCGCGGTTGTGCCGGCCCGGGATGCGGGGCTCGGCGGGGAGCGGGTCGGCGGCGTCGAACTCCCGGCGCTCGGCCTCCCCGGGCACCGGTCCGAATCCCCGGGGCAGCACCGCCGTGTCGCCCGCGCGCTGGTTCTCGAAGAGGCGAAGCTTGGCTTCCCGGTAGCGCTCGAAGCCCTCGTGCCGGTCGAGGTGATCCGGTTCGAGGTTGAGCAGCACGCCGATTCGCGGGCGGAAGCGCTCGATGTCCTCGAGCTGGAAGCTGGAGAGTTCGCAGACGATCCAGGCGTCGCTCGAAAGCTCGCCGTCCAGCGCGGTCAGAGGCCTGCCGACGTTGCCGGCCACCGCGACCCCGCGGCCCGCGGCCCGGAAGACCGCGCCCAGGAGCTCGCTCGTCGTCGTCTTGCCGTTGGTGCCGGTAACGCCCACGATCGGGTTTTCAAGCAGGCGGAAGCCGAGCTCGACCTCGCTCCAGACGGGCACGCACCGATCGCGCGCGGCGGCGACCGGCGGCGCCCCTGCGGGCACCCCCGGGCTCTTGATCACCACGTCCACGTCGCCTGCCAATGCTCCCTCCTCGCTCCCGAGGCGCACTTCGACGCCGGCCTCGCGAAGCCTCCCGGCGTCGAGGTCGCGGCGGTCCACGCCCGTCACGCGCACCCCCCGCCGCGCGAGTGCGAGCGCTGCCGACTGCCCCGAGCGCGCGAGCCCGACGACGAGCGCGCGGACGGGCAGTTCGCTCATCTCGGGAACTCGGGGAAGTACTGTCGGTAGAGGGCGAAGGCGACGCCGCAGAGGATGGCCGCGACGATCCAGAACCGCACCATGATCTTCGTCTCCGACCAGGCCTTCATCTCGAAGTGGTGGTGGATCGGCGCCATCAGGAAGATTCGCCGACCCCAGTACTTGAAGCTGGCAACCTGGAGGATCACGGACAGCGCCTCGATCACGAAGATCCCGCCGACGAGCAGCAGAAGGAGCTCCGTCTTCGTCATGACCGCGAACGCGCCGAGCGCACCGCCGATCGCCATCGAGCCCGTGTCTCCCATGAACACGTCCGCCGGGAACGCGTTGAACCAGAGGAAGCCGATCGCCGCCCCCGCGAGCGCCCCGCCCAGGATGGCCATGTCCAGGTACGCCTCACGCTGCCCCTCGAACGCAGGCTGGCCCAGACGGATCGAGGTAAAGACGTTGATGGCGGTGAAGGTGATGAGCGCGATGATCCCGGTGCCCGCGGCGAGGCCGTCGATCCCGTCCGTGAGGTTCACGCCGTTCGCAGCGCCGGCGATCACGAAAAAGAGCAGGCCGTACCAGAGCCACCAGAGGTCGAGCGAGCCGACCCCGGGAACGTAGACGCGCGTCTCGAGATCCTCGTGGAACGCCGCCCAGCCCAGCATGAAGGTGATCCCGGCCAGCAGCAGGAGCTTCCAGCGCCCGTTCAGGCCGAGTGAGCGGCGGTGCGTGAGCTTGATGAAGTCGTCAAGGAAGCCGACCGCCGCGCAGCCGACGGTGACGGCGAACACGGCGAACGCCTGCACCGTGTAGTGGCTGAGCGCGAAGAAGGGCAGCGCAGCGCCGATGACGATCAGCAAGCCGCCCATGACCGGCGTGCCCTGCTTGACGACGTGACCGGCGGGCCCCTCCTCGCGGATGTGCTGGCCCAGCTCGTTGCGGCGCAGGAACTCGATGAACTTCGGGCCCGCGACGATGGCGATGACCATCCCGAGGATGCCCGCCAGGATGACGCGTTCCATCTAGCTTGCGACCTCGCTCACGCGAGCACGGTTCCGAGCGCCTCGGCGATTTCCTCCAAGCCCGCCGCGCGCGAGGCCTTGACGAGCACGCAGTCGCCAGGGCGCACGAATGTGTCGAGACGCTCGAGCGCACCGGGAAGATCCGCCACCCATTCGACGCTCGCGAGCCCCTCGGCTCCGCGCAGGTACCCCGCCGCGAGCGGCCCAACCGCAAGCAGCGCGTCGATCCCGAGGTCGCGTACGTTGCGCCCGACCTCCTCGTGGTAAGCAGGCGCGTCCGGACCCAGCTCGGCCATGTCACCGAGTACCGCGACGGTGCGCCGGCCCTCGGCGCGCTCCACGAGGTGCGCCAGCGCGGCTCGCATCGAGAGCGGGTTGGCGTTGTAGGCGTCGTTGATGAGCAGACCGCCACCCGGCAGTGGCACTTCGTCGCCGCGCCAGCGGGAGAGCTCGATCGTGCGAGCGCCCTCATGGGCGCGGTCGAGCGGGAGGCCGAGTGCGTCGTAGGCGAGCAACGCGGGGAGTGCGTTCTCCGCCTGGTGACGTGCGGTCAGGCTCAACTCGAGGTCGAGCATGCGGTCGCCGAGCCGATAGGTGGCCCGCGATCCCTGGCCGGCGCGCTCGAAGTGCTCCAGCACCGCCTCACCACCCCGGCCGAAACGTCGCACATCCAGGTCCGAACGGAGGTGCTCGTCCAGCCCGGGCGCGCCCGCAGGAACGATCGCGACCCCACCGTCGGGGAGAGCCGCGAGCAGCTCCGCCTTCGCGCGCGCGACGCCCGTAAGCGAGCCGACGAACTCCAGATGCGCCGCTGCAATCGTGGTAATCACGCCGACGTGCGGTCTGGCGATCTCGCAGAGCGCCGCAATCTGACCGAAGCCCCGCATAGCGAGCTCCAGCACGCAGAGCTCGGTGTCGGACTCCAGGCGGCAGAGCGTCAGCGGGACGCCGAGCTCAGCGTTGTAGCTTGCCTCCGCCGCAACGGTGCGCGCGTGCCGACGGCAGAGCGCGAAGAGGATGTCCTTCGTCGACGTCTTTCCCGTCGAGCCTGTGATCCCCACCACCCGGGCCGAGCTGCGCTCGCGTACGGTGCGGCCGAGCACCCCGAGCGCGGCGAACGCATCGTCGGGAAGCAGAACAGCCGCAGCGCCGCGCGCGAACGCGTGATCGCGGAACGCCGAGCCACCTCCGACGGCGACGAAGAGATCGCCCTCATCGACGCGGCGCGAGTCGATCTGCACGCCGGTGACTTCGCCGGTCCAGCCGGCGCGAACGAGGTTGCCGCCGCAAAGGCCTTCGACCTCGTCCAGCCCGAGCGGGATCACGCGAGGGCTCCCAGGCGCCGCAGCTCCTCACGCGCGACCTCGCGGTCGTCGAACGGCAGGACGCGTCCGCCGCTCTCCTGTCCCTGTTCGTGGCCCTTGCCGGCGATCACGACAACGTCGTCCGGGCCGGCGAGTTGCAGCGCGCGCGCGATCGCGGCGCGGCGGTCGAGCTCGACATCGATGTTCGCCGTTACGCCGGCCAGGATCTCGTCGGCGATGGCCTGCGGTCGCTCGCTCCGGGGGTTGTCGGAGGTGAGGATGGCCACGTCGGCCAGCTCGGAGGCAATCCGGCCCATCACGGGCCGTTTGGTGCGGTCGCGGTCGCCGCCCGCGCCGAACACGCAGAGCACGCGGCCCGGCGTGAGCTCGCGTGCCGTTCGAAGGACGTTGGCGAGTGCATCGGGCTTGTGTGAGTAGTCGACCACCACGGTGAAAGGCTGGCCTTCGTCGATTGTCTCGAAGCGACCCGGAACACTGCGGAGCGCGGCGAGCCCGGCCGCGATCAGCTCGTCAGGGACGCCGACGAGCCTGGCTGCAGCCGCCGCCGTTAGCGCGTTCTCCACGTTGAACCGTCCCCGCAGCGCGGTTCGCACCTCCACGCCGTCCAGCCGGAAACGCGCACCGTCCGCGGACAGCACGAACGCGTTGGGACGCACCTCGGCGTCGTCCGCGAACCCGTAGGTGAGCAGCGTGCCGCCGCCGCGCAGTTCGTCGGCCATTTTTCGTCCCCAGGCGTCGCCAACGTTGACCGCCGCGGGCGGGCGGGGCTCGGTCACGAACAGCCGCCGTTTCGCCGCGAAGTACTGTTCCATCGAGCCGTGGAAGTCCAGGTGGTCCTGGGTCAGGTTCGTGAAGGCGAGCGCGGCGAAGCGGACGCCGTCCAGGCGGCCGAGTTCGGCCCCGTGCGACGTGGCCTCGAGCACGCAGCTGCTGTTACCGGCGTCGAGCATCGCCCTGAAGGTTCGCTGGAGGTCGATGGATTCCGGCGTCGTGCGCACGGCAGGGTGCCGTTCGCCGCCGATCCGGGTCTCGACTGTGCCGACGAGACCCGGCGTGCGGCCGGCAGCGTCGAGGATCTCGCAGAGCAGGAACGCGCTCGTCGTCTTCCCGGTCGTCCCTGTGATGCCGACGACCTCGAGCTCGGAGGTGGGATCGCCGAAGAACGTCGTGGCCGCGGGAGCCATCGCCGCCCGGGCGTCCGGGACGACGAGCTGCGGGACTCGAAGGTCGAGTGCCCGCTCGACGACGAGCGCCGAGGCTCCGCGCTCGACCGCCTCGGCGGCGAAGTCGTGGCCGTCCGCGCGAGCGCCGCGCACGCAGAAGAACAGCGACCCCTCGGCGGCGGCCTTGGCGCGGTACGCGAGGTCGCGCACCTCCACACGCGGGTCGCCTAGGACGCGGGCCGGCCCGATCGCCTCGAGGAGGCGCGACAGGTTCACGAGCGAACCCCTGGTTCGTCCGTGAGACCCCTCCTTGCCGGCGTTTCCGCTGATGCTCGAGGTCCCGGGAGCCCGTTGCTCGCGCGATGAGTCAACCGTTGCCTAGGCGTCTCGTTTGCCTCCCGCCGGGCGCCTGGCTCCGGCGTCGCCTCGTCGCAGTCTCACCGGAAGTCGCTTTCTCCGGGAACATCGGGTTCCCTTGCCCCTCCGTTCGGCAGAAGAGGGTATCGGACAGGGGAGAAGCCACCTGCGCCGGCGCAGGTGGCGCGTAATGAGGCTTCGCCGACCGCACGGCGAGCCTGGAACTACCTCTCTGCCGGGCTACCCGTCGGGGGCTACGCCTGCGTACTGCAGGTCGAAACGCGCGATCTCCGCAAAGGCCGGCGCGGCCACCTTGCCTCCCCAGATGGCGCCCTGGGGCTCGTCCACCGCCACGAGGATCACGAATCGCGGCTTGCTCGCCGGCACGACGCCGACGAACGACGCGACATAACGGGTGTGCGAGTAACCGCGGTCGTCTGGCTTCGCGGCCGTGCCCGTCTTGCCCGCGACGCGGTAGCCCGCCACCGCGGCGGCTTCCCCGCTGCCGCGCGTGACGACCCCGCGCAGCATGTCGAGGAGCTGGCGGGCCACGCGCTGCGGCATTACACGCCGGTGCTCCGGCCGCACGGCGGGCTCGCCCTCGATGCGCTCGACGAGGTGCGGGCGACGCCAGACACCGCCGGACGCGATGGCACCGTACGCGGCCGCCATCTGCACCGGCGTCACGCCGATCCCGTGCCCGATCGGCAGCGTGCCGATCGTCGAGCCCGACCAGCCCACGAGCGCGGGAACGATGCCCGGAGTCTCGCCGGGAAAGTCGACGCCCGTGCGGCGCCCGAAGCCGAAGCGCTGAATCCAGCGGCTCAGCAGATCGGGCCCGAGCCTCTGTGCGAGCGTGACCGCGCCGACGTTCGACGACTCGGCGACGATGTCCGCGACCGTCATCCACTTCGTGTAATCGCGCTCCGACTCCTTGATGACGCGGTCGGCCACCTCGATCGAGGGCGCCAGCGTGAAGCCGGTCTGCGGCGTCACCATCCGATGCGCGAGCACGGCGGCGACCGTCACGACCTTGAAGGTCGAACCCGGCTCGTAGGTGTCCGTGACCGCGCGGTTGCGCGAGACGTCCGGCGAGGTCTCGTCGAACCGGTTCGCGTCGAAGCGCGGTACCGCCGCCATCGCGAGGATTCCGCCGGTGCGCGGGTCGAGCACGATCGCCGTAGCCGCCTTCGCCTGCCACTTCTGGACCGTGCGACGCAGCGCCTGCTCGGCGTTCGCCTGGATGAGACGATCGAGCGTGAGGTGCACGTCGCGCCCCTCGCGCGGCACCACGCGGCGGACGACTTCCACGGCGCGGCCGGTCGGCTCGCGCACGTAGGTCTCGGAGCCGGACGCGCCGGCGAGCACCGCGTCGAACTGCCGCTCGACGCCCGCCAGCCCACGGTTGTCAACTCCCGCATACCCGACCACATGAGCGCCCACGTCGTTTTGCGGGTAGATCCGCCGCTCCTCCGGGTAGAACCCGAGGCCCGGCAGATTTTGGGCCCGCAGCGTCTCCGCCCCCGCCCGGTCGGACTGGCGGGCGACGTAGACGAAGCGCCGGCGCCGGTCGGCGAGTTGCGCGTACAGGTCGTCCGGCTCCAGGTGCAGCGCGCGCCCGGCGGCGAGCGCAACCTCCCAGGAGTTGCGCACGCGCCGCGGATCAGCGTAGACCGTCGTGGCCTGGGTTCCGATCGCGAGCGGTACGCCGGCGCGGTCGAAGATGGTGCCGCGCCCGGCGGGCAGGGAGACGGTGACGCGATGCTGCGTGTCCGCGAGCCGCTCGAGCGAGCTTGCCTGGATCGCCTGGAGCCACACGGCGCGCCCGAAGAGCGCGGCGAACATCAGCCCGAAGACGAGCAGAAGCAGGCGGATACGACGGTTCGCGTGACGCGCCGCCTGGCGCTTATCTCTCACCGTGCGCGGGCGCCCAGCTCGACGAACCGGGTCGCGGTCGGGTCGAACGGGCGGTAGCCACCCACGTACGCAGCCGCGCGGATGCGCGCGGCCGAGGCGGCGCTCGCAGCGCGCGTGCGAAGCTCGGCGTTCTCCGCGCGCAGGCGGGCGCGCTCGCTGCCGAGCTGGTCGAGCTGGAGGTTCAGGCGCAGGACGGCCACGTTGAGTGCGACCACGCCCGCAAGCAGCGCGGCAACGGCGCCGATCCATACGACGCCACCCGCCAGCCGCCGCCGCGGCAGGCCGCGTGAAGCCGTGCGAGGACGACGCGGCCGCGACGGGACTGCAGGTGCATGCGCGCGAGCGGCGTCAACGGCCACTAGTCGGCCTCGGTCTTGAGGGCTACCCGGAGGCGCGCCGAAGCCGCACGCGAATTCGCGGCGACCTCGGCCGCGGATGCCCGGACCGGACGCCGAACCAGGGCCCGCAGCTCCGGTTTCCGGCCACAGCGGCAGACCGGAAAGTCCGGAGGGCAATCGCAGCCGCGCTCGAGATCTCGAATGAACCGCTTGACCACCCTGTCCTCGAGCGAGTGGAAGCTGATGACGGCGAGGCGACCCTCGGGCCGAAGCATCTCGACCGCTGCCGGCAGCGCTTCCTCGAGCTCGCCAAGCTCGTCGTTTACAGCGATGCGCAGGGCCTGGAAGACACGCTTCGCGGGATGCCCGTCGCCGAAGCGCGCGGGCGCCGGGATGGCCGCGCGGATCGTCTCCACGAGCTCACCCGTGCGCTCGTACGGCTCCTTGCGCCGACGCCGGCCGATGGCCCTCGCGACCTGGCGTGCATAGCGCTCCTCGCCGTAGGCACGGAAGATGCGCGCCAATTCCCGCTCGCCGGCCTCGTTGACAAGGTCGCGCGCGGTCGTTTCGGCCTGCGGGTCCATGCGCATGTCGAGCGGGGCATCCGTCGCATACGAGAAGCCGCGCTCCGGCCGGTCGATCTGCATGCTCGAGACGCCGAGGTCGAGCAGAATCGCGTCGGCACGGAAATCGTTGTCCGCGAGCTGGCCGAGCACGAGCGACGCCTCGCCGCGCAGAAAGCGGGCGGGTACGCCGGCGCGCCGGCGAAAGCGCTCGAAGTAGGGACGTACCGTGGGATCTCGATCGACTGCGACGAACCGGCCGCTGCCGCGGAGGTCCGCAGCGAGCAGCGCGGCGTGGCCGCCCGCTCCGAAGGTGGCATCGACCACGGTTTCGCCCGGCCGGACGTCGAGGAGCTCGCGCACCTCGGCGGCCAGCACGGGGACGTGCTCAGTCCCGTCTGCCTGCAATACGTTCGGCAACATGCTCCGCGCTCCCTTCGATGTCGTCTCGCTCCCTGCCCCACGCGTCGCGGTCCCAGATCTCCACCCGGTCGCGTAGGCCCGCCACCACGACGTCCTTTCCGAGCTCCGCGTACCGCGAGAGACGACCGGGGATGACCATACGGCCCTGGCGGTCGAGGTCAACCTCGGCGGCCGCCGAGTAGAAGTACCGCTCGAGCCTGCGCCCCTCGGGCGTCAGGGTGTCGAGCCCGCCGAGACGCTCCTCCGCGAGCCGCTCCCAGACGCCTCGCGGGTAGACCGAGAGGCAACCGTCCATCCCGCGCGTCATCACCGCTCCCTCCGCGAAGGTCTCGCGAAAGCGGGCCGGAAGCGTGACGCGGTTCTTGTCATCGATCGTGTGGTCGAACTCGCCCAGCAGCATTGTGCAGGTGGTGGGTTGTGGGTACTGCGCGCCACTTTAAACCACTTTAACCCATACCGCAACACTTTCGCACCACCGGGTGACGCGCGGCCCTACGGAGGAGCTGTGACGTGCACCCCCGGGCCGGACAGCGCGCCGGCCCCGCAGCGGGCGGCGAGGGCCAGCGCCTCCTCGAGCGGCTCGCCATGGGCGAGCGCGAAGGTCAGGCCCGCGGCGAAGCAATCGCCCGCGCCGTACGCATCGACCGGCGCTCCCGGCAGCGGGGCGGCGGGAAACGTCCCCAGCGCGCCCTCGGCCGTCCGGTACGTGCCTCCGCTGCGCCCGGCGGTCGTCACGAGCAGCCGCGGTGGCGGATCGAGCACGCCCCCCTCGTAGCGCTCGCCGGCGTCCTGACCGGAGTGGACGAGTGCGTCGAGCTCGACGCCCGCCTCCAGGAGCGTGGTCAGCTCGCGCGCGGTGGCGACCAGGGTGCGCGCCCGCCGGGCCTGCCGGAGGGCGCCGGCCTCGCGCGCGGTGTAGTAGACGCCGTCGAAGTCGTCCAGCGCCTCCCAGGGCAGCGCGTCGTCGCCACGGGGAGTGAGCTTCGGGCCGAGCAGGGTGATCGTCCGCTCGGCCGCCGCATCCACGAAGGTGAAGGCGCGCCGCTGAGGCTCGTCCCGGTACACCGCGGCCACCCGGACGCCGCGCTCGCACAGCTCCCACCCGGCGCGATGCCCGCACTCGTCGTCGCCGAGCGCCGTGTAGATGGTCGCCTCGCCCGCGAGCGCGGCGAGCTGGAGCGCCGCGACGGCGCCACCCCCACCGGCCTCCTCCCAGTGCTCCGACGCATGGATGATCTCGCCGGGCGAGGGCAGCCGCTCGACGCGCGCGAAGTGCACCCACTCCACGTGACCGACGACGGCAACGCGCACGCGGCAAGTGTCCCAGAAGACGCCGCGCGCAAGCCGTCACGAATCCGGCCCGGACACGTGCGTCTCTGGCGAATAGGATCGCGGCGGGGAGGAGGCTTCGGGCACCTACGCGAGGTGTCCGCGCAGGACGCGTCGGGCGGTGCCGGGCCTGGATCCTCGCCGCGCTGGGACCCGTTGGTCCGCCTCATCTCACGCTGGGCCGCGTCCGCGCGTTTCACGAATGATGGAATGGACGCCCGTGACCGGAGCCCCGCCGTTCGAGCGCTTCTACCGCGATCATCGAGACGCCGTCTTCGCGTACCTGACGCGCCAGCTCGGCGCGAGCGCCGCCGAGGACGCCTTCCAGGAGACCTTCCTGCGAGCGCTTCGCGCATACGGAGGTCTGCGCCACGCCGATCACCTGCGCGGGTGGGTCTTCACGATCGCGACGCGGGTCGCCGTGGACGAGCATCGGCGCCGCGGCCGCCTGTCCGCGAGCGATATCCCGGACGTCGAGGCGGTCGACGACCGCCCGAGCTACGCCGAGCTGAGTGAGCTGACGTCGGGACTGCCACCCAAGGAACGCGCTGCAGTCGTGCTGCGCTACGGCTACGACCTCGACTACGGCCAGATCGGGACGGCGATCGGCTCGAGCCCCGAGGCCGCACGCCAGGCGGCCTCGTCGGGCGTCCGCCGGCTACGACGCGAGGAGGAACGATGACCGTCACGCCCGACCTCGACCGCCGCTTCCGAGAACACGCCGCGGCCGAAGGGCTGCTCGACGTCGCCTACGACTTCGCCGACTCGCCCCTCGGCCCACTGCTCGTCGCAGGCAGCGAACACGGTCTCTGCCGTGTGACGTACGACCCGGTGCCCGAGCAGATCGAGGACGAGCTGGCGCGGACCTTCGGGGTCCGCCTGCTGCGGGTGCCGCGGGCGCTCGACCACGTCCGCCGGCAGCTCGACGAGTACTTCGCCGGCCGGCGGCGCTCGTTCGACGTGCCGCTCGACCTCCGCCTCGCGCGCGACTTCAGCCGGAACGTGCTCGAGCAGCTCGCGCGCGTCCCGTACGGCGAGGTGACCACCTACGGGACGCTCGCGCAGCGCGCCGGCCGCCCGCGCGCGGCGAGGGCCGTCGGAACGGTGATGAACCGCAACCCGATCCCGATCGTGCTGCCGTGCCACCGCGTCGTCGGGTCGACGGGCGCGCTCGTCGGCTACGGCGGCGGCCTCGAGCGCAAGCGCGCCCTGCTCGCGCTCGAGGGCTCGCTCTAACGGCCGTTCAGCCGCTCGACACCGTCGAGCAGCAGCCAGTTCGCCCGCAGCGCGGCCTCGGCGGCGGCCGCGAGGCGGTCGGCGTCCTCCGGCCGCGTCTCGCGCGCGAGGACGTCCTCCGCACGGCGCGCGTGCTCGTGGTCCCGCTCGGCGTGCAGGCGGAAGTACTCGAGCGCCGGCGACGCCTCGTCGAACCCGTAGTGGCTCACGAGGCCGCGCAGCTTCGTCTCGGCGATCGCGGGCTGCGCCGACTCGACGGCGTAGAGCACCGCCGTCGCAGCCAGGGCGTCGGGCGGCGCCCACGCCTCCGCGCACGCCTCAGCCTCGGGCGCGGGCTCCGCGGGGGCCGCGCCGAGCGACTGCGCCCACGCGTCCCAGAGCTTTACGTGCGCCGCCTCCTCCGCCGCGTGGCCGCCGTCGTCGAGCGCGCCGCCCGTGCACGCGGCCGACGCGACGGCGGCGACCGCGTGGCGGTACTGGCCTGCGTAGACACGCAGCTCCCCGGCAGTGAGCGCGCCCGCGTCCCAGCGCTCGTAGAAGGGATGGGTAAGGACATTCCAGCGCCTCTGCGCCTCGTGAATCCGCTCGATCAGCTGCACGGCCCGCTCCTTTCCGGTGGTGCCACGACTCTACTGCGCGGGCCGTACGCCGGGGCAGTTCATCAGTCCGGATCGACCAGCCGGTAGCCGACGCCCCAAACGTTGATTACGTAAGGCTTCTCGGTGATCCCGGCCAGCTTGCGACGGAGCCTCGATGCGTGCGAGTCGAGCGTGCGGGTGCGGCCGAGCGAGCGGAATCCCCACACCTCTCGGAGCAGATGCTCCTTCGTGAAGACACGAGTCGGCTCGGAGGCCAGCTTCAGCAGCAGCTCGTACTCCTTTGACGCCAGCTCGACCGGCCGGGCGTCCACCGTGACGCGCCGCGTGCGCCGGTCGACGACGAGCGCGCCCGCCTCCACCCGCTCACGCTCCGCCACGTTCGTGCGGCGCAGCACGGCACGGATGCGCGCGAGCAGCTCGTCGTACATGAGCGGCCTGGAAACCCAGTCGTCGGCGCCGCGCGCGAACGCTCGCACGCGGTCGACCGGGCCTGAGGTCTCGTCGCCCAGCAGGATGACCGGCACGTCGCGATTCCAGGACCGGCCCGGCTCGCCCTCGCGTAGGCGCGAGCACACGTCGAGCGCCGAGCCGTTGGGCAGCCCGAGCACGACTAGGTCGGGGTGGGCCTGCTCCGCGAGCTCGAGTGCCTCGCCGGCCGCGCTTGCGGCGAGCACCTCGAAGCCGTCCCGCGAGAGGTGCCGTTCGAGGAACTCGCGGGTGTCGCTCTCGTGCTCGGCGACGACGACGGCGTTCATGTCGACGACGGTAGAGCCGGCGGCCCGTGGACGCCAGATGTCCTTTCGCGCGAGTGTGCGACGAAGGATTCGCAGATTCTTCGACAGCCGTCGGGTGCAGCCGGGGCTACTAAAGACGACCCGAGCGCAACACTCCGAGGAGCAGCCACCCCCCGAGCAGCCCCGAGACGAGAAAGCCGACGACCGAGACGACATGGATGCCGAGGATCTGCGGTCCCTCCTCCGCGAAGATGCCCATCAGGCTCGACGCGATCAGCCCGGCAGCCACGACAAGGGCCACCACGAGCCGGTTGAACGCGATGTCCATCTTGTGCATGAACTCGTCGATGCCCTTGTGCACGAAGCCGACCTCGATCTGGCCGTCGCGCGCCTGCTCGAGCACGTCGCTCACCTGGTATGGCAGACCGCGAGCGATGCGGGCGAGCTCCACCGTCTCGCGTCGCGCGCGCGACGCGACGCGGCCCGGGCTGTAGCGGCCGATCAGGAGGTTGCGGGCGTACGGCTTGGCGACCTCGAAGACGTTGAAGTCCGGGTACAGCTCGACGCCGACGGAGGCGAGTGTTGCAATCGCTTTGTCGAGCAGGAGGAAGCGCGTGGGCAGCTCGAGGTTCATCGAGTAGATGAGGTCGAAGCCCTCGCGGATGACCTGGAGCGGGTCGATCTCGGAGAGCGGCGCCCCGTAGTAGCGGTAGAACAGCTCCCGCAGCTCAGCCACGAACTCGTCCTCGCGCTCGCGCGGGTAGCGGACGCCGAGCTCGGCAAGGCGCTTCGGGAGCGCATCCACGTTCTCGTTGACGGCGTCGATGAACAGCCGCGTCATCGTCGACATGTCCGCGTCGGTCAACTTGCCGGCGAGGCCGAAGTCCACGAGCCCGATCTGCTCCGCGCCGTCGAGCACGAGGATGTTGGCGGGGTGCGGGTCGGCGTGGAAGAACCCGTGGCGGAAGATCATTGCCATCCAGGTCTCGGTGATGATCTCGGCGAGCCGGCGGCGGTCGAGCAGCGAGAGGGCCGTGCCGTCGATGTCCGCGAGCTGCGTCCCCTCGATGAACTCGAGGGTGAGGACGCGGGCGCGCGTGTAGCTCCAGTAGACGCGCGGGATGCGGACACGCGCATGCCCGGCGAAGTGGCGGCGGAACGTCTCCGCGTTGCGTGCCTCGTGGCGGTAGTCGAGCTCCTGGCGGATCGAGCGGCTGAACTCGTCCACGATGCCCCGCGCGTCGATGAAGTCGAGGCGGCGGACGCGCTCCTTGGCAATCTTGGCCGCCTGGTAGAGCAGGGCGATGTCGGCCTCGATCTGGCGCGGCGCGTCGGGTCGCTGCACCTTTACGGCGACGCGGCGGCCGTCCGGCAGCACCGCGCTGTGCACCTGTCCGATCGACGCGGCCGCGATCGGCGTCTCGTCGAACTCACGGAACAGGCGCTCGAGCGGAAGACCTAGCTCAGCCTGGACGACGAGCTCTGCTTCTTCGTAGGTGAACGGGCGCACGTCGTCCTGGAGCCCACGCAGCTCGCCGATGATGTCCGGCGGCAGTACGTCCGGACGCATGGACAGGAGCTGGCCGAACTTGACGAAGGTAGGCCCCAGCTCGTCGAGCATCGCGCGCAGGTGGACGCCCCGCTGCGAGGGGACGCCGTGGACGTTGTCCGCGCGGCGCATGCGCCTTGACTCGAACAGGTAGCCGAAGCCGTGCTTCGCCGCCACCTGCGCAATCTCTGACAGGCGGCCGAGGTTGCGAGGCGGTGCCTGCGCCACGGGCTCAGTGTGACACGGGCTCAGGCGGCCGGCGGGGCGCCGTCCGCGCCGCTCAAGGGCGGTTCCAGCAGCCGCAGGCGGTGCTCGAGCTGGGCGAGGCGCAGCTCGAGTTCCTCGAGATCGTCGCGCACCACGAGGCCGAGGTCGGCGAAGAGCTTGTCGAGCGCCACGCCTGCGAGCTCACCCAGGTGGCCCGTGTCGCCACGCCAGCGCGCGGTCGCCTCGTCGATCATCGTACGCACCTCCTCGCGCCGCAGCCCGCCGCGGGAGGCCAGGTCGTCCGCCAGTCGGTCTGCGCGCTCGGCGGTCAGAGATACGGCGCCGACCGCCGCCAGGCCGAGCTGCTCGAGCAGCTCGCGAACCGCCGAGGGCCTGCTCATCGGCCGCGCTACCGGGCCCGGCCGTGCGGCCGCGAGCGCCTGCGCTGGCGGCGCCGCTCACGGCGGGCGTCGCTGCGGGAGGCGCCGTCGCCACCGTCGATCGTGGGGGCGAGCTCCGGCGCCGGCTGCTCCGCGGCCGCGACGGTGGCGGCAGCAAGCACCCGGTCCGCCTCCGCCCCGCGCGCCTTGCCGTCGCCGCCCCCGGCCTCCTGGTCGCGCTTGCGGGCGAACTCGGGCTCGCGCTCCTTCCAGATGGTCAAAAGCGGCGAGGCGATGAAGATGGTCGAGTAGGCGCCGGTGCCGATCCCGATGAGCAGGGCGAACGCGAAGTCCTTGAGCGTCTCGCCGCCGAAGAGCAGGAGCGCGCCGACCGGCAGCAGCGTGATGAAGGTGGTCGCCAGCGAGCGGCGCACCGTCTCCCAGATGGAAACGTTGGCGATCGTCGCGAACGACGCCCGACGCATGAGCGGCAGGTTCTCGCGGATGCGGTCGAAGATGATGATCGTGTCGTACATCGAGTAGCCGAGCACGGTCAGCACCGCGGCCACGGTTGCCGTCGTCACCTCCCGCCCGAGCAGCGCGTAGATCCCGACCGTGATCAGCACGTCGTGGCCGATCGCCACGAGCACCGGCACGGCGAACTTCCACTGGAAGCGCAGCGAGATGTAGATGACGATCAGCAGGAACGAGACGAAGATGGCGAGCAGCGCCGATTTGGCGATCTGGCTGCCGAAGCTCTCGGACACGCTCTTGACGCCCGACGCGATGTTCTCGCCGTAACGGGTCTTCAGCGCGTCCTGCACCGTCTCGATCTTGGGCTGCGACAGCGACTCGGTGCGCACCTGGAAGGTTGTGAACTTGTCCGCCTGCGCCGTGCCGCGGCCCTGGATGACGGCGTCGCCCTGGTCCACGGTGCGCATCACGTCGCGCACGTCTTCGATGGCGACCGCCCGGGGCGTCTCGAAGGTGATCTGCGTGCCGCCCCTGAAGTCGATGCCCAAGTTGAGCCCGGAGAGGATCAGCGCCCCGATGCAGACGGAGAGCACCAGGCCCGACATTGCGAACCAGTAGCGCCTGAGTCCCATGAAGTCGATCTGGAGCCAGCGCGCCGTCTGCTGGCCCTGCGCGCCCATGAAGCGGGGGCTGTCGAACCAGCGGAAGCCGGCCAGCAGGCCCAGCAGGGCGCGTGTAGCGGCGACTGCGGTGACCATCGAGATCGCCGTCCCGATCAGCAGCATGAGCGCGAAGCCCTTTACGCCGGCGGTGGCCACGGCGAATAGCACGAGGGCAGCGATGGCCGTCACCACGTTCGCGTCCACGATCGTCGCGAAGCCCTTCGAGTAGCCCGCACCGATGGCCGCTCGCACGGATTTGCCCGCGCGGGACTCCTCCTTGATCCGTTCGAAGATGACGATGTTGGCGTCGGCGGCGACGCCGATGGTGAGGATCATGCCGGCGAAGCCCGGCAGGGTCAGCGTGACGTTGAAGAGCAGCAGCACCGCGTACAGGAGCGCGGCGTAGACGCCCAGGCCGGCCACGGCGACGACGCCGAGGAAGCGGTAGAAGAGGATCAGGAAGAGGGCGACGATCGCCAAGCCGGCGACGGCGGCGCGCATGGCCTGGCGCAGCGAGTCCTTGCCCAGCGTGGCCGAGACGTTCGTCCGGTCGACGATCTTGAACTCGATGGGCAGGGCACCCGTCTGGAGCACGAGCGCGAGGTCCTTGGCCTCGCCGATCGAGCCCATGCCAGTGATCTGCGCCCCGTTGTCGCCCGCGATCCCGTCGGGGTTCTCACTGAAGTCGATGGTCGGGAACGACTTGATCTCGTCGTCGAGCACGATCGCGAAGCTCTGGAACGCGTTTCGCTCCTCCCCCCCGACCCGGCCGTGCAGGATCAGCCCCGCCTGCGCCAGCTCACGCGTGATCTTGTGGAACTTGTCGGCGCCCGAGTCGGTGAACTGCATGAGGACGATCGGCTCGCGCGACGATGGGTCGAAGTCCTGCCGCGTTCCGTCGAGCTTGAGATCCTCGCCGGTCATCTCCGGGACCGGCTCCTCGGCGTCCGGCTCGTACTTGAAGAGGTAGTAGTAGGTCTGCGAGGGCGGCGACTCCTGCACGCTCGGGCACACGTCCGAGCTGTCGTCGCACGTGATGATCTTCGTGTTCGCCGGCTGCGCGAAGAGCTTGTAGCCTTTCGGAAGCTCGCCGGTCGCAGGCTTGCCCGCCTTCTTGCCGCCCGCTCCCCCGGTGGTGCCCCCGCCTGGCTGTCCGCCGCCGGTCGTGCCGGTGATCTTCGCGCAGTCCACGTCCTCGCCCACGCGGCCCCCCGTGGCGCACCGGTAGGCCCGGGAGCGCTCGATCTCATCACGGGTCTTCGCCGGCCCGGCGATCAGCTTCTTCTGTGGGTTGAACAAGAACCAGGCCTCCGGCGTACCGTCCTGTGCCGTTTGGGAGACGGGCGCGAGCAGGTCGAAGAGCCCTTCTTGCGCGACGGGCGACGAATTGATCGCGTCGAACGACGGCTGAACCAGATCCGCCTCCAGCTTGTAGAGCTCGAGCTGCGCGGTCGAGCCGATGATCTGCACCGCGCGATCCTGGTTGAAGACGCCGGCGAGCTGGACGACGATCTGGTTGTTCCCCTGCTTGCGCACCTCGGGCTCGGACACGCCGAGCTTGTCGATGCGGTCGCGGATGATCGTGACCGAACGGTCGATGTCGCTGTCGGTCAGCTGCTGTTCCGCGGGAGTTTGCGCCTCGAGCACGACCTCGAGGCCGCCCTGGAGGTCGAGACCGAGCGTCGGGCTGCGGTGGATCGGCGTGCCCGGGATCACCAGCAGAGCGACGCCGACGAGCGCCGCGAGGACGGCGAGAACTAGGAAGAGCTGTGTACGCCGGTTCGACACGCGGGAGACCTCAGGGTAGCGACTAGGTTCGTGCCGCCTCTGTCGGCTCCTCGTCCTCGGCCGTCTCGGCGGGCTCCGCCTCGCCGTCCGCCGAATCGTCCTCGCTGAGCACGAGCGCGACCGCCCGCTTGTCGAGGCGGACGCTTGTACCGGGCGCGATCTCGACGGTGAGATCGTCCTCACGCACGGCCTGGACAGTCGCGTAGACGCCGCCTGCGGTCAGCACCTCGTCGCCGACCGACACGTCCTCGAGGATGCGGCGCTGCGCGGCCTGACGGCGGCGCTGCGGCGCGATCAAGAGCACGTACATCAGCACGACCATCACGCCGATGAAGATCAGTGGCTGCAAGCTGCCTCCCGGGACGGTTCGCGCAGCCGGGCGAGCGCCTCGGCCTTGAAGGATGCTAGCTCGCCGCGCTCGATCGCGGCCCGCGCGCCCGCAGTCAGACGGAGCAGGAAGTACAGATTGTGGAGCGTCAGCAGGCGCAGGCCTAGCAGCTCCTGCTGGTTGACGAGGTGCCGGAGGTACGCGCGCGAGAAGCGGGAGCAGGTCGGGCACGCGCAGCCGTCCTCGAGCGGCGCGGAGTCGCGAGCGAAGCCGGCATTGCGAAGGTTGAGGCGGCCCGCGGCCGTCAGCGCTGTCCCGGTGCGCCCCAGACGGGTCGGCAGCACGCAGTCGAACATGTCCACGCCGCGCTCGATCACCTCGAGGATGCCCTGCGAGTCGCCGATGCCCATGAAGTAGCGGGGACGGTCGGCGGGCAGCAGTGGGGCGGCACGGGCGACAGCCTCGAAGGTGAGGTCGCGCGGCTCACCGACGGAGAGGCCGCCGATCGCGTACCCGTCGAAGTTGAGCGGAACGAGCTCGTCGATCGAGCGCCGCCGCAGCTCGTCGTCGACGCCGCCCTGGCTGATCCCGAACAGGAGCTGGCCTGGTGCGCGGTGGGCGTGGCGCTGGCGGGCGGCCCAAATGGAGGTGCGGCGGACTGCGGCGGCAAGCTCCTCGCGCGTTGCGCCCGCCGGGGGGCAGACGTCGAGGCACATGGCGACGTCCGAGCCGAGCTGCGCCTGCACCGCCGCGACTGCCTGTGGCGTGAAGCGCGCGGTGTCCCCGTCGTACACGGACCGGAACGTGACGCTCTCGTCGTCCGCGGCAACGATCGTGTGGCGCAGCGAGAAGACCTGGAAGCCGCCCGAGTCGGTGAGGATCGGGCCGTCCCAGCCCATGAAGCGGTGCAGGCCGCCGAGCTCCGCAATCGCGTCGGCGCCCGGGCGGAAGTGCAGGTGGTACGTGTTACCGAGCACGATCGGCGCGCCAAGCGCGCGCAACTCGTCGGGGTCGACGCCCTTGACCGTCCCCTTCGTGCCCACGGGCATGAACGCGGGCGTCGGCACCTCGCCGTGGGCAGTGCGCAGGACGCCGGCGCGGGCGTCGCCGTCGGTCGCGACCACCGCGAAGGTCATGGAGCGAGCACCTCCACTGCCAGACCGGGGGCGCGCGCGAGTCGCTGGTCCGTGGTCACGAGCCGAGCGTCGAGCGCCTCGGCGAGCGCGACGAATGCCGCGTCCGGCGGCGAGAGCGTCTGCCGTAGCTCCCAGATCCGAGCGACGAAGGGCACGTGCGGGTACCGGCGGACCCGCAGAGCTTTGAAATCCTCCAAGGCGCCGTGTGCCTCGTCCTCTGTGATCAGGGCTCGGAGCACAAGCCTGCGCAGAGCTCCGAGAACCTCGACGTCCAGCACGTGGGGCGCGTGCACGGTCGGCTCCGCCCGGATCGCCGCGCCAACCCACTCCCCGAAACCGAGGCGCGCGACGAAGTCGACGGCGGCCGAGCTGTCGAGGACGATCAACCGTTCTCGTGACGCAGCTCGCGCACGATCTCGGCGCTCGCCACGCCGGCGTGCGCCGGACCACGGCGGCGGATCCGCTCCGTGAGCTCCTCGATGGTCGGAAGCTCCGCCTCCCGCTCGGCCATGCGCAAGAGGAAGTCCGAAAGCGTGAGGCCCTGTTCGGCCGCGCGGCTCTTCAGCCGGCGGTGGAGGTTTTCGGGGACGTTGCGGATCTGGATCATCTTCGACATGGCCAGCACATTAACACATGTGCAAAACATGCGCCGGGAACGGGCTCCATACCTCCACTAAAGGCGGGGCTGCGGGGGGCGCGTCCGATCGCGCTCGGACCGATAGCAATTTTCCCTTTTCGCCCGAGTGGAGTAGGTTCGACCGCATCCGGCTTCTCGGAACCGCGTCCGGGGTGACCGCGGAGGCAGCGGCGCGGAAACTGGCTGGCCGCGAACAAGGCGCTCTTCCGGCTCGCGTTGCTCGACAGCCTCAAGACGGACAGCTGACCGCGCCCGCTCACAGGCAGCGACGGCCACGTCCTCACGTTCCGCCAGGTCCCGGCGGCCTCAACAACACGCGCGACGGGCTCCTGACGATGGGCGTCAAGGGCACGGCGTCCGCGGCCGGCAGGTCGGCGACGACGAACGCCGCCACGGCGACGGCCGGTTCAGCGCCCGCACGAAGCATGCTCCTCCACCCAGCTTCACCGTGATGTCGACGCCCAGTTGCGGACGAGCGTCATCGTCGCGGTCGCGGTCTGACCGGCGGTCACCGTGAGCGTCCAGCGACTAGATGGCTTGCGCAATCGCGCTCGTCCTGCTCGCAGCGGCGCTCGCCGCTGCCGCGCTTGGGTTGAGACCCTTAGCCGTGGTGCCATATGGTAATCACTACTCGTGGTGAGAAACGACGCTTTTGGACGAGGAGGATCGATAACGAGCAAGCGCGGGAGCGCCTCATCGCACTCCGCCTCGCCGGAGCGACGCGACGCCGGCGTTCGAGACGCTGCTGATTACCACGTCGTCACCGTAGCCTCGTTCTCGTGCCGCGAGTCGTATGCGGGCTTCGGCTCGTGATCGGCCGAGTCGGTGGTCGAAGCCGGCACGGGGGAGTGGTGAAGCTAGCTGCGGTCGCTTTCGTACTCGCGGGCCTGCTCGCGTCGGCCGGAATGACCGCCACGCCGGGCTCCGTCGTCCACCGCATCAATGTCGGCGGCCCGACTCTAACGGGCTGGACGGCTGATACAGCAACCGCGCCTTCCCCGTACTCGAACTCGTCGGCGACGAAGACCTACGCAACGTCGACCGCGATCAACGTGACGGATCCGTCCGTCCCGGTAGGCACCCCCGCCGCGGTCTTCCAGACGGAGCGCTGGGACCCCGTCACGGCGCCGGAGATGCAGTGGGATCTCCCGGTCGAGGCGGGCGCCTACGAGGTACGGCTCTACCTGGCGGAGATCTACAGCGGCGCGATGGCCGTCGGCAACCGGGTCTTCGACGTCTCCGTCGAGGGCAAGCTCGCTCTCGACGACTACGACGTCTACGCCGCGGTGGGTGGCAACAAGGGTGTCGTCAAGCGAATTCTCGTCAAGAGCGACGCTTCGCTGGACGTCGACTTCGGCCACGTCGTCCAAAACCCTGCGGTCAACGGCATCGAGATCGTCGCGGCGGCGCCGAACCAGCTCGGTGCGCTGCCGACAAACGTCTCCTTTGGGTCGGTCTCGGTGGGTCAGACGGGCCAGAAGCAGGTGACGCTGACGAACGTCGGCAGTGCCGGTGACCCCGCGATTGTCATCGACTCGACTTCGATCACGGGCGTCGAGGCGGCGCAGTTCAAGGACTCCTTTGACGACGCCGGCAGCGTGACGCTGGCACCGGGCGCGTCGGCGGCGCTCAACGTGACGTTTGCTCCCACGACGATGGGCGCCAAGTCGGCGATGCTCCACGTCGCCCAGTCCGGCGCGAACACGGTCTCGATCCCGTTGAGCGGTCAAGCCGGCGCCGCCGCGCCGATCGGCTTCGGAAAGAGTCTGCTCGCTGGCGAGACGTCGTCGCAGGTAACGTCGCTCCAGTTCGGCCCCGACGGGCGGCTCTACGTTGCCCAACTCGATGGCCTGATCAAGATTTACACCGTCAAGCGCAACGGGCCGAACGCGTACTCGGTCAGCGCCACCGAGACGCTTACGGGAATCCGGGACATCCCGAACCACAACGACGACGGCAGGCCGAACCCGAGCGTGATGACTCGCATCGTGACCGGCATCCTCGTCACGGGCACGGCGGCGAACCCGGTGATCTACGCGACATCGAGTGACCCGAGAATCGGCTCGGGTCCCGCCGGGGTGGACCTCGGCCTCGACACGAACTCCAGCCTGGTGTCTCGTTTGACGTGGACTGGCTCGTCGTGGCAGAAGCTCGACCTCGTTCGCGGCCTGCCGCGCTCCGAAGAGAACCACTCGGCAAACGGCATGCAGTTCGACGCCGCGACCAACATGCTGTACGTCGCGCAGGGCGGGAACACCAACGAGGGCGCGCCGTCGAACAACTTTGCGCTGCTGCCTGAATTCGCGCTGTCGGCGGCGATTCTGAAGATCAACCTCGGTGCCATCGGCAACACGACGTACGACCTGCCGACGCTGACGGGCAAGGGCAAGGCCGACAAGTACGACCCCTTCGGCGGAAACGATGGCACGAACCAGGCGAAGGTCGTCGCAGGCGGCCCGGTGCAGGTGTACGCCGCGGGCTTCAGGAACGCGTACGACCTCGTCCTCACGTCGAGCGGACGGATGTACACCATCGACAACGGCGGAAACGCCGGATGGGGCGGTATCCCGAAGAACGAGGGACCCTCCGGCGTCTGCACCAACGAGATCAGCGAGGCGGGGGCGACCGAACCGGACACCCTGCACTTCGTCTCCGCCGCCGGTTACTACGGTGGCCATCCGAACCCGACTCGCGGCAACCAGTCCAACACGTTCAACAAGCAGTCGCCCGTGCCAACCGCAAATCCCGTGGAATGCGACTACCGCCCGCCCTCGGTGCGCGGGGCGCTTACGAGCTTCTCCGCCTCGACCAACGGCTTGACGGAGTACACGGCCTCGAACTTCGGCGGCGCCCTGAAGGGCGATCTCCTCACCGCGTCGTTCGACAACAAGATCTACCGGATCGAGCTTTCGAGCTCCGGGAACGCGGTGACGCTCAAGCAGGCGCTGTTCTCGACCGTCGGCTCGGTGCCGCTCGACGTCACGACGCTGGGGGACGGCACCACGTTCCCGGGGACGATCTGGGTCGGAGACCACGGCAACGGCTCGATCGTGGTCTTCGAGCCGAACGACCTCGGCGGCGCTGCACCGATCACCTGCACGGGCGTCGACTCGTGGACGAGCGACGAGGACGGCGACGGGTTCAAGAACGCCGACGAGATCGACAACGGGACGAGCCCGTGCTCGGCGGCCGACGTGCCCAAGGACGCCGACGGAGACAAGATCTCGGACCTCAACGACCCGGACGACGACAACGACACGCTTCCTGACACGTCCGACCCGTTCGCCGTCGACGGCACCAACGGAACCGCGACGACGATTCCGGTTCGGTACTCGTGGGACAACGACGCGCCGCGCGCCGGCGGCCTCCTCGGGCTCGGATTCACCGGGTTGATGACGAACGGGACGGCGAACTACGAGTCGCTGTTCGACCCGGCCAACATGACGGCGGGCGGCGCCGCGGGCGTGACGACGGTCGACAAGGTGGCCGAGGGCGACGCGCTCGGAACGACGAACACGCAGAAGTACGGTTTCCAGTTCGGCGTCAAGCCCCCGACGAGCGGCTCGTTCACGGCACACACACGCGTCCTCGCCCCCTTCGCCGGTCTCGTGCCGCAGGGCAACCAGTCGATGGGCCTCTTCGTCGGGGCCGGCGACCAAGACAACTACGTGAAGATCGTCGTCTCGGCGAACGGCGGCCCCGGGGCCGTCGCCTTCCTCAAGGAGGCGGGCGCCGTGACGAGCGCGGCGCGCACGTCTGCGGTCGCGCTGCCCGGCCCGAGCGCGATCGATCTCTACTTCGAGGTCAACGTGGCTGCGAAGACCGTCCAGCCCAGTTACGTCGTGACGATCGACGGGACGCCCGGTACGCGAACTCTGCTCGGTGCCGCCGAGCCGATCCCCGCCGGCTGGTTCACGGCGACGAGGGGCCTCGCGGTCGGCATCATCTCCACCTCGGCAGGCCCCGCGCCGGAGTTCCCGGCAAGCTGGGACTTCATCGAGGTCCTCGACGGCAGCGGCAAGCCGGTGGGCTCGTGGGAGAGTCGCGGGAAGCTCCCGGTCGCGCGGCAGGAGGTCTCGTTCGTGCAAGCGGGCGGGAAGCTGTACCTCGCCGGCGGTGGGACGAATCAGTACGCGTACGACCCCGCGGTCGACTCGTGGACGGAGGTCGCGCCGCTCCCGGCCGCGCTCGACCACATTCAAGGCGTCGAGTACGGGGCGCGGATCTACTACGTCGGCGGACTCGCGTCGTGGCCGTCGCCGGCAGTGGCCTCGGTCTACGTCTACAACCCGACGACGAACACGTTCACGCAGGGGGCGCCGATGCCGAGGCCGCGCGGCGCAGGCGGGGTCGCCGTGCACAACGGCAAGATCTACTACGCCGGCGGCTTGAACAACGGCATCGCGGTCCCGTGGTTCGACGTGTACGACCCGGTTGCGAACACGTGGCAGCAGCTGCCGGACATGCCGCGCGCACGCGACCACTTCCACGCCGTCGTTCTCAACGGCAAGTTCTGGGCGATCGGCGGACGCAACAAGGACATCAATGCCACGACGACCGCCAACGACGCGTACGACTTCCCGTCCGGCTCGTGGAAGACCGGCTTCGCGCCGCTGCCGACGGCGCGCGGCGGCTTCGCCGCGACCGCGATGGGCGGCGAGATTGTCGTCATCGGCGGCGAGGGCGGCGGCAAGGTGTTCAACACCGTGGAGGCCTACGACCCGGGCGCGAACTCTTGGCGGGCGCTCTCGCCGATGCCGACGGCGCGGCACGGCGTCCAAGCCGCGGTTTGCGACGGTGGCATCTACATCGCGGGCGGCGGCATCGTCCAGGGGTCAGGGCCGACCGACGTCCACGAAGCGTTCTTCCTGAACGGGAAGACCCTCTGCGCCCCATGAGCGCCTACGCACGCCGCTGAGGCGGTCCGCGGGTCTGGCCTACGATCGGCACGTGCCGTTTCCCGTCGCCGGACGATGCTCACCGCGCCCGCGAGGCGGTTGAACGGCGTCTGCACCGCACGCCGACGCTCACGTCCGCGACGCTGTCGCGGCGGACCGGCGCCGACGTGCGCCTCGAGGCCGAGCTGTTCCAGCGCATGGGGTCGTTCAAGCCGCGTGGCGCGCTCACCAACCTAGCCGCGTTGACGGCGGACGAGAAGCGCGCCGGCGTGATCGGGATCTCGGCGGCCAACCACCGCTCAGGCGCTCCCGTCACGCCGCGGCGCTAGAAGGCGTCGACTGCCTTGTCGTGATGTGGAGAGTCGCGAGCGCGGCCAAGATCGAGGGCGACGCGCGAGTACGGCGCCACCGTAGACCTCCAGGCAAACGGCCCGGCGCCGGGGTGGTGCCTACGCCCGCTGCCGGCTCAGCCTCCCCCACCGACGGAGGCGGGGTTCCCCCGCCGCAGTCACGACGCGCGTAGACGCGTCGTGATCTTCGAATCCGCTGAAAGTCGTCATGCCGCCGCGGAGCGGCGGCGGACTTTCAGCGGATCAACATTGCGTCGCCGAACGAATAGAAGCGGTACCGATCGGCGATTGCCAGGCGGTAGAGCTCGCGCGTCTCCTCGACGCCGGCGAACGCCATCACGAGCGCGAGCAGCGTCGAGCGCGGCAGGTGAAAATTCGTCAACAGCGCGTCCACACGCGCGAACGCGAACCCGGGCTGCACGAACAGGTCAGTGCGGCCGGCGAGCGGCGCGCTCCGCGCGAGCGACTCGAGCACACGCACCGTCGTCGTGCCCACCGCGAGCACGCGTCGCGCCGCACGGATCCGCTCCCACGCAGAGGCGGCGACCTGATAGCGCTCGCTGTGGAGGCGATGCTCATCGACGCGGTCGGCCGCGATCGGCCGAAACGTGTCGAGGCCGACGTGGAGGGTGACGCGTTCGACGTCGAGCCGTGCGAGCAATTCCTCGGTGAAGTGCAGCCCCGCCGTCGGCGCCGCCGCCGACCCCGCCGCGTCGGCGTAGACCGTCTGGTAGCGCTCCGGGTCGGCGAGCGGCTCGTCGATGTACGGCGGCAGCGGGGTCTCGCCCGCCGGCTCTCCCTCGAGACGGACGCGCCAGCGCCCCTCGGCGAGCAACTCGATGAGCTCCGCGGGGCCGACGCGGTGACCGGGGCGCAGGCGCTTCGACGGCCGCGCGAGCGCCTCCCACTCGCCGCCGCCGAGCGGCTCGAGCAGCAGCACCTCGGCCTCTCCCCCGCTCGCCCGCCGCGCGCGGATGCGCGCCGGGATTACGCGCGTGTCGTTCACGACGACGAGCTCGTCGGTGAGCTCCTCCGGCAGCTCCGCGAAGCGCCGGTGGCGCACCTCCCGCGTGGCACGGTCGTAGACGAGCAGCCGCGACTGGTCACGCCGCTCGACGGGACGCTGGGCGATCAGCTCCGGCGGAAGCTCGTAGTCAAGCTCGTCGGACCTCATCCGACACGAACGCTAGCGTGCTCACGCATGGACGACGCCCTCGAGAGAGCCAACCAGCGGCTCGCCGAAGTGGCCCGCGAGCGCACCAACACAGCCGACGTGGACACAGCCCTCGAGCGCACGCGGGCGCAGGTTGAGTCGCTCGCGGAGCTCGCGGCCAACCTCGAGGCATCCCTGCCCGATCGTGTCGGAAACGCCGTCCGCGACGGCATGCGAGCCGAGGCGCTGCCGGTGGCGCGCCAGATGGCCGAGGTGCGCGGACTCGCCGGCCATTCCATTCGCCGCCTCGAGCGGCTCGAAGGCCAGATCGGCGCCGAGCGGCGCGCCCGTCTCGACGACCTCGCGCTGCTCGTCGACCTCATCTCGTCGAGCTGGGAGGGCGCGGACCGCCGCCTCGCCCGCATCGAGCGCGGCCTCGAATCGTCGAGCGGGGCGATCGTCTACCGCATTGAAGAGCGCCGGGCCACCTAGACCCGCGGCGCCGGCAGCACGAGCTCGAAGCGGCTTCCGCGTCCGGGCTCGCTGTCCAGCTCGATGCGCCCGCCGAGCGCGGCCGCCAGCTCGCGCGCGATCGCGAGACCGAGCCCCGTCCCGCCGCCGTCGCGCGTGAAGAACGGACGGAAGATGCGCTCGCGCTCCTCCGACGGGATGCCCGGCCCTGAGTCCGCCACCGCGACCGAGACCGCGCCATTCGACTGCGAGAGTGCCAGCTCGACCGTGCCGCCGTCGGGCGTCCAGCGGAACGCATTCGTGAGCAGGTTGGAGATGATCTGGAGCACACGGTCGCCGTCCGACACGATCACCGGCCGCGCGGCCACATCGGCGCGATAGTCGATCTCGCGCCGCCGCGCCTCCTCGCCGAATGCCTCGTACGCACGCTCCAGCAGCCGGCCCATGTCGACCTCCTCGTGCAGCACCGTGAAGCGCCGCGTGTCGAGCTTTGCCAGGTCGAGCACGTCGCCGACGAGCCGCTCGAGCCGTCCCGTCTCGGCGGCGACGACGTCGAGCGAGCGCGCGCGCAGCTCGGGATCGTCCACGAGCCCCTCGCGGAGCGCCTCCACGTGCCCGCGGATCGCGGTCAGCGGCGTGCGCAGCTCGTGCGAGACCGTCATGAGGAAATTGCGCTCGAGCGCCTCCGCCTCGGCCAGTCGGGTGGCCATCTCGCCGAAGCGCTCGGCCAGGTCGCCGATCTCGCCGCCTCCCGGCACGTGCGGCACCTCCACGCCGTAGTTGCGCGCGGCGATCTCGTCCGCTGCCTTCGTGAGCGCAAGCACGGGCTTCGTGATGCGCCGCGACAGGTACCACGCAAGCGCTCCCGCGACGAGGATGCCCACGATGAACGCCAGCGCCAGGCGCTCCATCAGCGTCATCCAGCGGTCCCGCAGCTCGTCCTTCGGCGTAGCGACGACCAGCGCCCCGAACAGCCTGCCCGCGAGCTTGACCGGGTGCGAGACGGCGAAGTACGTCTCATCGGCTCCCGGCGGGACGAAGTCGAACGTGCGGATGCGGCCGAGACGCCAGTCCGGGACGAACTCCTCGGACAGCCGGGGCAGGCCCAGCGTCCCCGACTTGCTGCTCGTGTCGATGGACGCGCCCACGTAGAAGAGGCGGTTCCCACTCGCGCGCTCGAGCTCCCTGACGGCGAACTCGGCCGGCGGGCGGTCCTCGTCTTGCGCGCGGATCGCCTGCTGACCGTAGAGGCTGGCCAGCCCGCTCGCCTCGCGACGGAGCTCGTTGCGCGTGCGGGTCTCGACGTAGTTCTGGAACAGCCCGACCGCCGTCGCGGCCGCTACCAGGCCTGACAGCACGATCCCGATCAGGAAGAGCGCCGGCAGGCGGAAGCGAAGTGAGCGCATTCACGCGCCCCTTCGGGCCGCGCGATACGTGGACGGCGTTTCGCGAGAGGCCAACCCGCGGACGCTGGCGCGCGTCAGCGGTCGTTCAGCCCGAACCTCCGAGTGGATCACGCACACCGCAACCGGCCCTCTAGCTCGACGAGAGGTCGGCGACGCCGGCCTCTTGTCCCCTGGCCGGCCCGACTTTGTAACCAACGCCCCAGACGGTCACGATCGGCGACGCCTCCCCGAGCTTGCGGCGGAGCTGCCGGACGTGCACGTCGACGGTGCGCGTATCGCCCGCGAAGGTGTAGCCCCAGACGCGCTCGAGGAGCTGGTCCCGCGTGAGCACGATACCGCGGTGATCGAGCAGCTCCCAGAGCAGGTCGAACTCCTTCGGCGCGAGCTGGATCTCGTCCTCGCCGACACGCGCCTCGCGCCGCCCCGCGTCGACGAAGAGATCGCCATGGCGGATCTGGCGGCTCTCAGGCGGGCGCCGGTCGACGTTCGCCCGGCGCAGGATCGACTTCACGCGCGCGACGAGCTCGCGCGGGTTGAACGGCTTCGTCATATAGTCGTCCGCCCCAACCTCGAGCCCGATGATCTTGTCCACGTCCTCGTCGCGGGCCGTCAGCATCAGAATGGGCACGTCGGAGGTGCGCCGGAGGCGGCGGCAGACCTCGATCCCGTCGGCGTCCGGGAGCATCAGGTCGAGCACGACGATCGAGGGCTTCGTCGCCTCCGCCTTGGAGAGCGCCTCTGCACCGGTCGCGGCCGTGTGGACGTCGTAGCCGGCGTTCTTCAGATAGAGCGCGACGAACGAGGCAATCGATTCCTCGTCCTCGACGACGAGCACCGTGTGCGCCTTGCCCATGGTCTCAGGATGCCAGAGCGACCAGTCAGAACCGGCTCGGCGCCCTGAGCTGCACCCAGACGCGCTCGTCGGGCACTGGCAGGAACTGGTCGCTGTTGACCGCGTAGCTGCCGTTGCGGAGGCCGAACTCCTGGAATCCCGCCCCCTCGAGCATGGCCTTGCCGCGCCCGACCACGCTCAGCTGCACGCCCGTCCCGTTCGTGATCCGTACCGTGAAGCGCCCGCCGAAGAGGCGGAAGCGGATGCCCTTGCCGCCGTAGGTGGTGACGCCCTCCGAAACCGGCTTGCGCAACTCGGCCCCCTTGACGATCGGCGCCGCACCGTCCGTGGCGTCGGGGTCCTCGATCGTGATCCGGCCGCGGTCGACACGGCCGATCACGGCGCCCTTCATCTGCAGCACGAAGTTTCCGCGCCCGTCGCGCAGCGTCAGCGTGCCGGCCCCGGGGCCCACCCCCGGCGACCCGCTCGAGGCGGTCGCCGCGGCGAGCACGGCCAGGACGGCGACCGAAGCAGCAAGGAGCCCGCGCACGTGCACAAGTCAAGTATCACCCGCGGCGGTGTGCCTCGAATGTGTGACACGTAAAGAAGGTGTAAAGAGCCCTGCGTCGGCCCGTGCTCGTAGAGTCGAAGCGTGGACGAGCTGAGCGCGTTCGGCACCGTCGTCCTCGTCGTTGCGGGCGGGTTCTCGGTGGCGATCCTGGCCAACAAGGTCACGGACTACTTCCCGTTGCCCGCGCCCGTGCTCTTCCTAGTAGCGGCCGCGGTGGCCTCGGACGTTTTCTCCTCGCTGGAGGACGCCCTCTCGATCCGCGACGTCGAGCGCATCGGTGTCGTCGCGCTGATCCTCATCCTCTTTGACGGGGGCATGCACGTCGGCTGGACGCGCTTCCGCGCCGCGGCACTCCCGATCGCGTCGCTCGGCGTGCTCGGCACGTTCGCAACCGCCGGAATCCTGGCCGTGGCAGCGCATGTGCTACTCGGGCTCGACTGGACGGCCGCGTGGATCCTCGGCGCCGCCCTCGCCCCCACCGATCCGGCGGTCATGTTCTCGGTGCTCGGCAACCGCGAGGTGGCGGGGCGCACCGGCACGATCCTCGAGGGCGAGTCGGGGGCGAACGACCCGGTCGGAATCGCGCTGATGATCGGCATGCTCGAGTTCGCCACCGCGGACGACGGCACAGTCTGGACGATCGTGGGCGAGTTCTCGCTCGAGATGGGGGTCGGGCTGGGCGTGGGCCTCGGGGGCACCGCCCTGCTGCTGCCGCTGATGCGCCGCGTCTCGCTGCCCTCAGCGGGCCTGTACCCTCTGCGGACGCTCGCCGCCGCAGGCGTGATCTACGGGGTCGCCTCAGTCGCGCACGGGTCGGGCTTCCTCGCCGTCTTCGTGGCGGGCCTGCTCGTGGGCAACGCGCCGGCGCCGCTCAAGGACGAGATCGAGCGCTTCCACACGTCCCTCGCGAGCCTCGCGGAGATCGCCGTGTTCGCCGCGCTCGGGCTGACGCTCGACCTCACGGAGGTACTCTCCGACACCGTCGCGGTCGAAGGTCTGCTGCTCGCGGGCATCCTCGCGCTCGTCGCGCGGCCGGTCGTCGTGGCGTTGCTCCTGCTCCCCGCGCGCCTGACGTGGGGCGAGCGCGCGTTTGTTGCCTGGGGTGGCCTGAAGGGCGCCGTCCCGATTCTGCTCGCCGCCTTCGCGCTGCTCGCCGCGGTCGACGAGGCGGAGCGGATCTACGACATCGTGTTCGTGGTCGTCGCCCTGTCGGTGATCGTGCAGGGGTCGACCATCTCGCTCGCCGCGCGCCGCCTGGGCGTGCCGATGCGCGACGCCGAGGCGCCCGAGAGCGACTACTAGCCCTCCTACCCGTAGGCGAAGAATCCGCGGCCCGACTTGCGGCCTAGCAGCCCGGCCTGGGCCATGCGCACGAGGCGAGGTGGCGCCGCCATGCGCGGCTCCCGCACGGCGTCGTAGAGCGCCTCGGATGCATGGACGTGGATGTCGATGCCGACCAGGTCGATCAGCGCGCACGGTCCCATCGGCCAGCCGGCGCCGTGCTTCATCGCCGCGTCGAGGTCTTCGGGCGTCACCCGCGCCTCGTCGAGCACGCGCACACAGTCGTTCAGCAGCGGGATCAGCACCCGGTTGACGACGAAGCCGGGTGTGTCATGACAGCGGACCGCCGTCTTCCCGAGCCGCCCTGCGAAGGCGTAGGCGGTCTCATACGCGTCGTCGTCGGCGATCTCGGTACGCACGACCTCGACGAGCGCCATGAGCGGAGCCGGGTTGAAGAAGTGCATGCCAACGACGCGCGCCGGCCGGCCGCTGGCGACAGCGATCTCCGTGACCGAGAGCGCGGAGGTGTTCGTCGCCACAATCGCCTCGGGCGCGAGCACCCGGTCGAGCTCCGAGAAGACCTCCCGCTTGACCTCGAGCTCCTCGAGGGCCGCCTCGATGACGAGGTCGCAGCCGGCCAGGTCGGCGAGATCGGTGGTCGTGGTCAGACGCGCCACGGCGGCGTCGCGCGCGGGTTCGTCCATGCGCCCCTTCTCGACCTTGCGCGTGAGGAAGTGCTCGATGCGGTCCTCAGCGCGCTGACCCAGTTCGGCCGTGATCTCGCGGCCGACCGTGTCGAAACCGGCTTCGACGCAGACTTGGGCGATGCCGGCGCCCATGGTGCCCAAACCGACGACGCCGACCGAGCGAATCTCCACCCCTCGATCCTAGACCGGACGCCGCGCCAGCAGCCAGAGCCAGCACGCCTCGCCATGATCCGGCTCGATCATCGTCTCGACCTCCTCCTCGACGATTTCGAGGCCCGCGTCGCGCGCGAGCCGGACCGTCTCGGGAATGTCCCAGCCGCTGAAGAACATCTCCGCGCCGAGCCAGTCGCCGCGCCAGCCCGGATTGTCCGTGGTGGGAAGGGAGGCGAGCAGCCAACCGCCGGGGCGCAGCCAGCGGCGGATGCGCTCGAACAGAGGCCCGAGCTCCTCGCGCGGCAGGTTGTTCAGCACATAGAACGAGACGGCCGCGTCGAAGGTCCCCGCCGCGAACTCGACCTCCATGACATCGGCGTGGACGAAGCGCGCCTCCCCCACGCGCTCGCGCGCGCGACGTACCTGCTCGGCGGAAATGTCCACCCCGGTCAGGCGGCCGCGCTCGGCGAGGAGCTGGGTCGAGCGAACGCCGGCGCCCGAGCCGAGCTCGAGCACGTCGGGCTGGAGCGGCAGGCGGCGGAGCAGGTCGTTGAGTCGCTCGAGCCGCTGCGAGCCCTCGACGCCGCGCTGCCACTCGGCAAAGCGATCGGCGATTTCGTCCCAGCCGCGCTCCACGATCTTTTTCGGGTCGTCCACGGGGCTCTAGTCTCGCGCCGCGGCGACGATCAGTTCGCGAGCGGCGTCGAACTGCTCGGGCACGAGCCGGATGTGCGAGTGGCGCCACACGCTATGCGGGAAAATCCCAGCCGCCTCGACGGGCGGTGCGCGCTCAAGGTCGTCGACGACGGCTACCGGGTGGATCGGGAAGCGCCACGCCCAGCGCGTGAGCGAACGATCGTTCTCCGGCTCGCCGGTCACCTCGGCCACCGCGAACACAACCTGCCAGACCGCGGCGTAGAGGATCGCGCCGTCGCCCGGCTGCACACTGGGCCGCTTCGAGGAGGAGTGCGCACGGATCTCGTCGTCGGTGAGCACGTGTGCGTCGAGCGGCCGGTCGACGCGGCCGCACACCAGCAACCAGCGACCGCTCACCGAGCTGTGCGCGCCTCGTCACACATTCGGCACAGACCCGTCACACCTTCGCTGATATAGGGGGTCTGACCCCGGCGTTTCGTGCCGCGCTTCAAAGGCGCTCGACGATGCCCGCGATCGCCATGCCGAAGCCCACGCACATAGACGCGATGCCGTAGCGCTCGCCGCGGCGCTCGAGCTCGTTGAGGAGCGTCGCAGTGACGCGTGCGCCGGTGGCGCCGAGCGGATGACCGAGCGAGATGCCGCCGCCGTTCGGGTTGATGTCGTCCCAGCGGTCCTCGAGGCCCGCGTCGCGCGCGAACTGGAGAACCACGCACGCGAAAGCCTCGTTCACCTCGATCACCGCCATGTCGTCCCAGGTGAGCCCGGCCCGGGCAAGCGCCTTCGCGCACGCCTCTGGGTTGCCGTGCAGCATCCGACGCGGATCGACGCCCGCGAGCCCGAACGACATGAAGCGCCCGCGCGGCTCTAGGCCAAGTCTTCCGGTGGCCGCCTCGCTCGCGACGAGCACCGCGGCCGCCCCGTCGCAGATCTGCGACGAGTTGCCCGCCGTGACCCGCCCCTCCGGCAGGAAGGCGGGCGCGAGCGCCGCGAGCTTCTCCGCGGAGGTGTCGCGGCGCGGCGTCTCGTCGGCGGCGAGGACGCGGGCAGCGATCGCCACGCCCCCTCCGCCTTGTAACACACTGTTACTTGGACTTGGTTGCGGCGCGGCGGGGCTGGCACCCACGCCGGTATCCGGCAGCTCGATCGGCACGATCTCCCGCTCGAACTTCCCGGCGTCCGTCGAAGCCACCGCCCGCCGGTGCGATTCGAGCGAGTATGCGTCGAGCTCCTCACGCGAGAACCCCCACTCGTCTGCGAGCAGCTCGGCGGAGATCCCCTGCGGGACGATCTCCCAGCGCTCGAGCAGCGCCGGAGACAGCTCGCCGCCGTTCGATCCCATCGGGACGCGCGACATCATCTCGACCCCCGCCGAGACGACCACGTCGAGCTGCCCCGACCACACCGCCGCCGCCGCGTTGAAGTTGCCCTGCATCGACGAGCCGCACTGGCGGTCGACCGAGGTGCCGCACACCGTCTCGGGCCAGCCGGCCACGAGCGGGACCATCCGCGCGATGTTCCAGCCCTGCTCGCCGATCTGGGTGACGCAGCCCATCTGTACGTCCTCCACCTCGCTTGCCTCCACCCCCACACGCTCGACCAGCGCGTTCAGCACCCGGCCGGCGAGCTCGTCGCCGCGCATGCCGGCCAGCGAGCCGTTCCTCCTGCCGATCGGCGAACGGACGGCGTCGACGATGAGCGCATCGGAGGCCCAGCTAGACACTGGAAACAGCATAGAGCCGCCATTCGCCGGGCATGCCCTTGAGCTCGTGGGCACCCCGATCCTCGAACTCGATCCCCGACCCGGCGACGAGGTCCTTCACGGTGCTCGACACGAGCACCTCGCCGGCGCCGGCCTTCGCCGCGACCCGCGCGCCGGTGTGGACGGCGATCCCGCTGACCTTGCCGTTGCCGACCGCGCACTCACCCGTGTGCAGGCCAGCGCGGATCTCGACGCCGAGCTCGCGCACGGCGTCACCGATCGCCCGGGCGCAGCGAATCCCGCGCGCAGGCCCGTCGAAGGTGGCGAGGAAGCCGTCACCCGCCGTATCCACCTCGCGGCCCTGGAAGCGCTCCAGCCGCTGACGCACGAGCGTGTGGTGCCGATCGAGCAGCTCGCGCCAGCGGCGGTCGCCGAGCTCGGTCGCCCGCTCGGTCGAGCCGACGATGTCGGTGAAGAGCACGGTCGCGAGCACACGGTCGGGCTCCGGGCCGCGACGGACGCCGGTTAGGAACGCCTCCACCTCGTCGACGATCGCGTCCGTGTCGCCTGCCCACATCGTGTGGGCATCCCCCGCAAGCTCGACGTACTTCGCTCCGGGGATGCGGGCGGCGATCCAACGCCCCTCCTCCACCTTCACGTCGCGGTCGTCGCTGCGATGGAGGACGAGTGTCGGCGCCTGGATCGACGGCAGCACGTCCCGCACGTCGATCTGCGTGTTCATGCGCAGAAGGGCGACCGCTGCGCCGGGACTCGCGCTCCGGCGAAAGTAGGTGGCGAGCCGGCGCTTGAAGGCGTCGTCCTCGCTGGGCGCGAGCTGATCGAGATCCATCTTCTCCGCCCAGTTCCGCTCCAGCGCCTCGATCTCGCGCCGCCGCGGCTCGGGCTTTGGCGCCCATGGATAGTCGGGGCTCCAGATTCTCTTGGCGAAGATGCCGTACACGACGAGCGCCGTCGTCCGCTCCGGATACGTGGCCGCGAAGAGCAAGCTCATCAGGCCGCCCTCGGAGAAACCGAAGAGCGCCGTATGCTCGGAGCCGACGGCGTCGAGCACCGCTCGGACGTCGTCCATGCGCTCCTCGAGCGTGGGCAGGCGGTCGAGCGGAACCGGATCAGAGAGTCCCGTCCCCCGCTTGTCGAAGAGGATCAGGCGCGAGAAGCGGGCCAGCCGTTGGAGTACGTGGGCATGCGCGGGCTCATCCCACATGAGCTCGACGTTCGAGATCCAGCCGGGCACGTAGACGAGGTCGAGCGGCCCCTCACCGACGACCTGGTACGCGATGTTGAGGTCGCCGCTCTTCGCATAGCGCGTCTCAGGCAGCGCCGACGGCATAGAGCCTCCATTCGCCCGGCACGCCCTTCAACGAGTGAGCGCCACGGTCGTCGAACTCGAGCCCCGAGCCGGCGACCAGATCCTTCACGGTTTGCGAGACGAGCACCTCTCCCGGCTGGGCGGCCGCCGCGACGCGTGCTCCGATCGAGACGGCGAGTCCCGCCACCTTCTCGTCGTGGAGCTCGCACTCGCCGGTGTGGACGCCTGCGCGCAGGTCGAGGCCGAGCTCGCGCACGCCGCCGACCACGGCCTGCGCGCATCGGATCGCGCGAGCGGGGCCGTCGAACGTCGCGAAGAACCCGTCCCCCGCGGTGTCCTTCTCCTCGCCGCGGAAGCGCGTCAGCTCACGCCGCACGAGCGTGTGGTGCCGCGTGAGGAGCTCGCGCCAGGCGCGATCCCCGAGCTCGGCCGCGCGTTCTGTCGAGCCGGCGATGTCCGTAAAGAGCAGCGTCGCGAGCACCGTGTCGGGAACCGACGGGAGCTCCTCGCCGGCGACGAAGCGTTCGATCTCGTCGGGGATCTCCGGTGACAGGAAAACGCCCCAGTACGCGTCGCCCGAAACCACCGCCGCGTGAGCGGTGGGAATCCGGCGCGCGACGTCCAGCGCGGGCTCCTCGGCGTCCGTGTGGCGGCGAAAGAGCACGAGCGAGGGGATCCGCACGGCAGGAAGCACGTCACGCAGGTCGGTCTCGAACCAGGCGCGGTTCAGCGCATACGCCACCGAGGGGCTCGCGCCGACGCGCAGCCAATTCGCGAACCAGAGGCGATTCTCCTCGCGTTCGAAGAGCTCCGGACAGCTCGCCTCCAGTATCTCGTCGCTGTACGCCTGCGTTCCCCACTCGTCACGCATCCGCGTCAGTCTGGCCTGCTCCCGGGGGTCACTAGCGGTCGGGTCTTCTGCCACCGGATGGAAGAGCACGAGCGCGCGCGTGCGCTCCGGATAGGTGGCGGCGTAGAGCGCGGCCATGGAGCAGCCGTCGTGGGAGCCGAAGAGGACGGCGCTCGACGAGCCGACTGCTTCGAGGACCGCGTGGAGGTCCTCCATCCGCGTTTCGAGTGCGGGGAAGTGACCGCCGAGGTCGGAGAGCCCGGTCCCGCGCTTGTCGAAGAGGATCAGCCGGAACGACTGCGCGAGTCGGTCGTAGAACCGGCGCCAGTGCGGCGACTCCCACCCGTAGACGAGGTTCGAGACATAGTCGGGGACGTAGACGAGATCCGTGTCGCCGGCGCCGACGATCTGGTACGCGATCGACACTCCCCCGCTGCGCACGTAGTGGATGTCCGGCTCCACGTTGCCAGTTTCCTAGACTTGCCACGTGGCGGCAACGGCGGTGGAGCACGAGCTCCTGATCGACGGCGAGTGGGTCGAGACAGGCGAGTGGCTCGAGGTTCGCTCGCCTTACTCCGGTGACGTGGTTGGCCGCGTGGCGAAGGCGGGTGCCGCCGAGACGCGCCGGGCGATCGACGCCGCCGAGCGCGCGATGCGCGAGCCGCTGCCCGCTCACAAGCGCGCGGAGATCCTCGTGCGCGTGGCCGGAGCGCTCGGCCGGCGCCACGACGAGGTAGCGCGGCTGATCTCCGACGAGGCCGGCAAGCCGATGAAGGCGGCGCGCGTCGAGGCGAGGCGCGCCATGTCCACCTACACGATGGCGGCGGTCGAGGCGCGCAAGCTCGCCGGCGAGATGGTGCCGATGGACGCCTCACAGGCTGGCGAGGGCAGGCTCGCCTTCACGCTGCGGATCCCGCGCGGTGTCGTGAGCGCGATCTCGCCCTTCAACTTCCCGCTGAACCTCGTGGCCCACAAGATCGCACCCGCGCTGGCCGCCGGTTGTGCGGTCGTCCTGAAACCCGCGAGCCAGACGCCGCTCTCGGCGCTTCTGCTTGCGGAGCTCGAGCACGAAGCCGGGTTGCCGCCGGGGTGGCTGAACGTGATCGTTGGGCCCTCGTCGGAGATCGGAGACGTACTCGTCGGGGATTCGCGCGTGGCCGTGCTCACCTTCACCGGCTCGGGCGAGGTCGGGTGGAGACTACGCGGGCGGGCGCCGCGCAAGCACGTGCTGCTCGAGCTGGGAAACGCGACGCCGCTGATCGTCGAGGCGGACGCGGACGTCGAGACGGCGGCGCAGGCGGTCGCGCAGCACGGCTTCTCGTTTGCGGGCCAGAGCTGCATCTCGGTGCAGCGGGTCTACGTGGCCCGCCCCGCGTACGACGGCTTCCTCGAGGCTCTCGTGCCCGCGGTAGAGGCGCTGTCCGTCGGCGACCCGGCCGACGAGGAGACCGATGTCGGGCCGCTGATCGACACGGAAGCGCGCGACCGCGTACTGGCCTGGATCGAGGAGGCCCACGCGGGCGGCGCGCGACTTCTGACGGGCGGAACTCTCGAGGCCGGCCTGGTTAGCCCGACTGTGCTCGCGGAGCCGCCGAGGAACGCGAAAGTGTCCTGCGAGGAGGTGTTCGGGCCCCTGGTGACCGTCACGGCGTACGACTCGCTGGGAGAAGCGATCATGCTCGCGAACGCCACGCGCTATGGCCTTCAGGCGGGGATCTTCACGGGGAGCCTGGCGAGTGCGCTGCGCGCGGCCCGCGAGCTCGAGTTCGGCGGCGTCACGATCAACGAAGCGCCGACGTTCCGCGCCGACCAGATGCCGTACGGCGGCATGAAGGCGTCCGGCAACACGCGCGAGGGGCCGGCCTACGCCGTCCGCGAGCTCACCGAACATCGCGTCGTCGTCGTCGGGGAGTAGCTTTGCGACACGCCGCCGGGGGAAGGCGCGGGCGTGATCGGACTCGCACTCCTTGGGGGAGCGTCGCGATGCAGGTCGGCGCGTACCCGCTCGGGATCGGCCGCGCGCATCGCCGCCATCGCCGTAGAACCGGCTCGACAGGCGCGGCGGGTACACTCGGCCGCCGGATGGCGCGACGCCCGGTGCTCGGCCGCCTGCGCGGGCGCAGCGGCAGCTCTCCGCCGTCGCCGGCGACGCCCGGCGACGCTCGGACCGTCCCGGCGCCTCCCGGGGCCCTGCGACGCGAGCGACGCGCGCTGGCGCGCGTGCGCGAGGATCGGATCCGCGACCTCGGTGGACTCGTCCTGGAGATGGTCCGCCGCGGCCGCTTCCGGCAGGACCTGCTGTTCGAGCAGTGCCGCGAGGTTCTCGTGCTCGAGGATCGCATCGGCGAGATCGAGGCGATCCTGGCGCGCGCCGCGGCCGCGCGCCGGCGGCGGCCGGGGGCGCACTGCGAGTGCGGGGCTCCGCTTGCCTGGGGGACGCACTTCTGCGCGAACTGCGGGCGGCCGGGCGGCGAGGCCGTCGTCACCTGCGCCCGCTGCGGAGCGGCGCTCCCGGCCGACGCGCGCTTCTGCTCGAGCTGCGGCAGCGTCGCAGGGCAGACGGCGGGTCCCGAGCACGTGTCCGCGACCTACGAACAGACCGCGGCCGGCGAGCAGTTCTGGCGCGAGGTCGAGGGCGAGGAGGATCCGTGAGAGCGGTACCCGACGGTCAGGCGTGCCCCGCCTGCGGCGCCGAGGGCGAGCCGGGCCAGGAGTACTGCCTGGAGTGCGGAGGACGCCTCGCGCCCGGGCGTGGAATGCTGCCGGCGCTGGCGGGCGCGTGGCGAGCCAGGCTGCCGTGGTATCCCGGTGACTGGATCTGGAGCGCGCTGCTCCTGCTGGTCGTCGCAGCCACCGCGGGGACAGTCGCGCTCGTGATGACGGACGAGGGAGAGCCGCGCGCCCTCCCGATCGTGGCCACCTCTGACCGGCCGGTGCCGCCCGCGCAGCGTCCGCGCCAGGCGACCTCGACGCCCGCGCCTGAGGAGCGCACGACCGGGCCTGGCGCCGCGAAGCGGCCGCCCGGCCGGAAGCGGGGCGAGCTTGTCGAGTGGCCGCTCGCGAGCAGCGCCTACACGGTGGTCATCGCGTCGCTCCCGTCAACCGTCGGCCGCGCGGCCGCCACGAAGACGGCCAGGAAGGCGAGCCGTGCGGGCCTCCCAGACGTGGGCCTGCTCGACTCTTCGCGCTACCCGAGCCTTCACCCCGGCTACTTCGTGATCTTCAGCGGCGTCTACGAATCGGCAGACGACGCTGCCAGTGCCTTGGCCCAGGCTCAAAAACTGGGCTACGGCCGCGCGTACACGCGCCAGATCGTGACCTAGCCTAACCCTCCCTCGGGATCCTACGCCGCTCTTGCGCTCTCGAGATGCTGGTGGGACGGGCAGTAGTCGCGGTCCGGGAGGGGCGTGCGCTGGCACGGCTTGCCCTTGCGCGTCGTGGCGCGGCAGCGAGGCACGCCGCCGTCGAACGCGCCCGCCTCGATCTGTTCCTCCACGAAGTCGACCGCAGCAGTGATGCCCTCGCTCACCGTCCACGCGACCTGCGCTTGCGCGGTGATCGGAAAGTAGCGCCGGATATCCTGGAAGAGCGCGCGGTCGGGCTTCGAGAAGTACTGGGGGTCTCGGGCGAGCCGCTCCATCGTCTGCTCGCACTCCCAGAGGACAGCCCGACGGTACTCGAGCCGCACGTCGTCCGGTGCGTACGGGTCGATCAGGTCTCGAATCGAGCGATAAATTGCTCGCGAGTACTGATACATACACGCCTGAATTAGTTCGGCGCGCCCGTTCGTTTCTCCACATGCTTCAGCGGCGTAAGGGGGCGAGAAGGTTGTCGTCATGCGGATCTGGGGGGAACGAGCGGCTGCTCAGCCGTCAGTCTAACGTTTTCACAGTCCTGTTACAAACTCGGGCGCCTGGTTGCCTTTTGCGGCAACGTACCCCCGAAGATCCGGCGCCCGGTTGGGGAACGCCGAGGGCTTGAAATACAGGACGCGCGGTCGGAATGCAAGCCCCGGTGCCGGATGCGACAGAATAGGGCGGCGTGTCCCACGACACCGACAAGCTCATCAGGCAGCTCTCGCTGGTCGCCTTCCTCATGGCGGAACGCCGGCCCATCACCGCGCGCGATGTCAAGCAGAACGTCGAGGGCTATTCCGAGATGTCGGACGAGGCTTTCGCGCGGCGCTTCTATTCCGACCGAGCCGAGCTGCTGGCACTGGGCGTGCCGCTCGACTCACAGCGTGACGAGTTCACGGGAGAGGAGCTGTACACGCTGCGCTCTGAGCGGTACTTCCTCCCCGAGCTGAAGCTGCGCGACGATGAGCTGGCGGCGCTCCAGACGGCGCTCTACCTGCTGGAGGGCAAGTTCGCCTATGCGGAGCCGCTGCGCCTCGCGCTTCAGAACCTGGCGCTCGGACGGCCGGGCTTCAGGGAGCCGGCCACGGAGACGGCCGTGCGGGTGGAGGTGTTCGACCCGGATTACTCGCCCGAGATGCCGGGCCGGCTGGCGAAGCTCGAGTCGGCGATATCGAAGCAGCGCACCGTGCGGTTCTCGTACTGGTCGATCGGCCGGGACGAGATCTCCGAGCGGCTCGTCAACCCGTACGCGCTGCTCTCGGACAACGGACTCTGGTACCTCGTCGGCCAGGACCTCGACCGCGACGCGATGCGCACGTTTCGCGTGGCGCGGATCCGTGGCGACATCCGGCTCGCGACGCGGCGCGAGCGCGACTTCCGGCTGCCGGCCGAGTTCGACGTCGAGCAGTTTCGGGGCCGCCCCCCGTGGCAGGTCGGCGAGCCGGCCGGCGAGGCGCGCATCGCGGTCGCCGGCGACACGGCCTGGTGGGTGGAGCGCGTGTTCGGCGACCGCGGCCGAGTGGAGGACGGCGTCTTCGTCACCGAGTACGCCTCGCTCCCACTGCTCGCCTCGTGGATCCTGCGCCAGGACGGTCGCGCCGTACCGCTGGAACCACCGAAGCTCGTGCGCGAGGTGCAGGCGGCACTTGGACGCGTGCGGAAGCGGCACGGTGGCGCCGGTCCCGACGTCGCGGCTGAACTGGGCGCTGAGGAGGGCGAGCCGCCCGAGCGGCCGGCGGGCCCGGTCGCGCCGGAACGATTCGGCGTCCTCCAGGCACTGCTCGCGTACCTGCTCGACCGCTGCGGCGAGGAGACGTCTGCCGACTTCCCGGCGGCTGAGCTCGTCGAGCGCTTCCACATCCCCTACGAAGCGCTCGAGGAGCATCTGTCGTTGCTGAACCTCGTCAACTTCGGCGGCGGCTGTTACGCCGTGTACGCAGAGCTCAAGGGCAACGCGGTGCACGTGGAGAAGGAGCTCTTCGGCGACACATTTCGCTCGCCGCCGCGTCTCACGCCGCTCGAGGCGCGGGCGATTCGGCTCGCGCTCGAGTTCGTCGGGCCGATGATCGCTGCGGACGCGCACACCCCGCTCGAACGCGTCCGCCGCAAGCTCGAGGAGACGTTCGGAGCGTTCCAGCTTGCGCAGACGCCGGAGCCGCACGTCGACCGCGACGAGGAGTCCCTGATCGCCGCGCTCACCGAAGGCATCCGGGATCGCCGCCTCGTCGAGCTCGAGTACCTGAAGGAGGGTGACGAGACTCCGTCGCACCGCCTGGTCGAGCCCTACGCGCTCGAGCGCCGGTTGCCGCACTGGTACGTGCACACGTGGGATCGCACGAGCGGCGGAGAGCGCTCGTTCCGGCTCGACCGCATGCGCAGCGCCATGCCGTCAAAGGATGGGTTCGAGCCTCGCGCGGGCTTCGAGCCCCAGCGACTGCGGGACGCGCGCCGGGCGCGCATCTGGTACTCGCCGGCGATCGCTCGCTGGAAGGTGGAGCGCGGCGCGCGACCACTGACGGACGGGGCGGCGATCGCCGAGCCGGCGGTGGGCTCGCCCGAGTGGCTCGTCGGCGAGATCCTGTCGGACCGCGGCGAGGCGGTCGTGCTCGAGCCGGCCGACCTCAGGAAGCAAGTCGCGGTGCGGGCCAAGGCGCTGGCACAGCAGTTGAAGGTCGGCGCGCCGGCCTAGCCGGTACCGGGACGGATGCGCCGTGCCGCCCACACGGCGGCGTCCGCGACGCCCGGGTCCGCGTCCTCGACGAATCGTTCTGCCGTGCCCAGCAGCTCTGCTCCGCCGGTGTTACCGAGCGCGACGAGCGCGTTGCGCCTCAGGTGGCGCCCGTCGTTCCGCGGCACGAAGAGGCGGTCGTAGCGGCGGCGGAGCTCTTCCGGCTCTGACTCGAGCCAGTCCACGAGCGAGACGATTGCTTCGGCGCCTTCGGGCAGCGATTGGCCGGCCCGGCGCTTCTCGATGCCGCGGTTCCACGGGCAGACGTCCTGGCAGATGTCGCAGCCGTAGACCTGCGCGCCGATCTCCTCCCGGTACGGCTCGGGCATTGGACTCGCGGATTGCGTCCAGTACGACAGGCACCTCGTGGCGTCGAGCGTTCCGGGCTCGTCGAGCGCGCCTGTCGGGCAGGCGTCGATGCAGAGGGTGCACGTGCCGCAGTCCAGCTCGAGGCGTGGCGTGGCCTCGATCTCGAGGTCGCTGACGAGCGTGCCGAGCACGACCCACGAGCCGTGCCGGCGCGTGATCAGCATCGTGTTCTTGCCGTAGAATCCGACGCCCGCGCGCGCGGCGCCTTCGCGGTCGACATGCTGGTTGGCGTCGACGAGCACGCGGTAGGAACCGCCCAGCCGCCGGGCGAGCGCATCGAGCTTCGTGCGCAGCTCCGCGTAGGCGTCGTACCAGGTATACCGAGGCAGGCGCCCTTCACCCGGCCCGGGCTCGGGGCCTGGCGTGTAGTAGCAGAGCGCAGCCGAGACGACCGTGCGCGCGCCGGAGAGCAGCCGCTCAGGATGGCATGAGAGGTCCGGCTGGGCCATCGTGAACTTCATGTCGGCGAAGAGACCGCGCGCGCGGCGTTCGCGGATGTGCCGTTCCGTCTCCGTGTAGGGCTCGACGGGGGCGGCGCCCACGACGTCGATGCCGAGCTTCTCGGCCAGCCGGGCCAGCTCGGCCGCGCTCACCACCGTGTCGTCAACGGACATGTCCTTCTCCTCAGGGGCCGGCCGCGGGCCTCCCTCCGGTTTCACGGTAGCGAGGAAAAGCGCGCGCGTGGGTGACGACTTCCTCCCGGAAGCGCGACGGGCGCGAGGCCCTACGATCCGGGCCGTGAAGGTGATCCGGATCCACGAGGACGGCGGGCCTGAGGTTCTGCGCTACGAAGACGCGCCCGATCCAGAGGCCGCCCCCGGCGAGGTGCTGATCCGGCTGCGCGCCGCCTCGCTCAACCGCCTCGACGTCTGGATCCGCAAGGGACTGCCTTCCGTGCCGAAGCCGCGCATCCTCGGAGCGGACGGCGCCGGCTTCGTCGAGGCGCTCGGCGAGGGCGTCGAGGGGTTCGAGCCGGGCCAGCAGGTCGTCATCAACCCCGGCCTCGAGCACGAGGGGCGGATTACCGTCGTCGGCGAGCACACCGACGGGACGCACGCCGAGCTGATCGCGGTGCCGGCGTCTAACGTCTACCCGCTCGAGGGCGGCCTGTCCTTTGAGGAGGCCGCCGCGTTCCCACTCGTCTTCGAGACCGCATACCGCATGCTCGTGACGAAGGCGCAGCTTGCCAAGGGCGAGTGGGTGCTCGTCTGGGGCGTCGGCAGCGGCGTCGGCTCGGCGTCTCTCGCCATCGCACAGGCGCTCGGCGCACGCGTGCTCGCTACCTCGTCGAGCGACGCGAAGCTCGAGCGGGCCCGCGAGCTGGGCGCGGACGCCGTCGTCAACCACGAGACGGGCGACGTGGCCGCGTCGGTGAAACGCGCGACCGAGGGGCGCGGTGTGGACGTCGTAGTCGAGCACGTGGGCCAGGCGACGTGGCAGACGTCGCTCCAGGCCGCGCGGCAGGAGGGCCGCATCGTCGTCTGCGGGGCAACGAGCGGTCCGAACCCGCCCGCCGCGCTCCACCGCATCTGGTGGAAGCAGCTCGTCGTGTACGGCTCGACGATGGGCACGCGCTCCGACTTCGAGGGCGCTTACGAGCTCGTCGCGAGCGGGCGTGCGATGCCCGTCGTGGACTCCGTCTTCCCGCTGGCGGACGCGCGCAAGGCGCACGAGCGCATGGAGAGCGGCGAGCACTTCGGCAAGATCATGCTGGCCATTCCGGGCTGATCGGAATGGTGAGGCTTTGGCCGGTCGGCCCAAAGCGCGAGCGGAGGCCCACGAACGCGACGAGGGCGTCCGAGGATGGAATGGTCGGCGTGGAGGGCCCTGGGATAATCGAGCAAGAGTGGCCGTCCAAGTCATCTTCGAGACGCACTCGCTTACGGAAGACAACGCGCGCGGACGGGCGACTGGGTGGCTTGAGGGCCGTCTCTCCGAGGACGGGAGGCGGCTGGCCGGGGAGCTGGGCGAGCGCCGAGGATCAGAGCCATTGGTGGCTGTTTTCGTATCTGATCTCGCTCGCGCGGTCGAGACCGCGGACATAGCGTTCGGCGACCCCGCGATCCCGATCTTCAAGGACTGGCGCTTGCGCGAGTGCAACTACGGCGACCTGAACGGATGCCGGTGGACCAGCTCGTCGAGGAGCGCCAGCTTCGAATCGACACGGCGTTTCCGGGCGGCGAGAGCTGGCGGCAGGCAGTCGAGCAACACCGCTGGCTGTTCTCAGACGTCGTGCACCGGCATGACGGAGCGCGCGTGCTAATGATCGCCACGTCTCGACCTGGTGGGCTTTCGATCACCTCGTTGGTGGCCAACCGCTAGAGGAACTCATAGCCGCTCCCCGCACAGTTCCAGGAGGGCTGGCATTACACGTTAGACGAGCGTTTCGCCAAACACTCTTAGGCTTTGGCGTCAGCCAAAGCCAAGGATGAATTTGGCGTCGTCGGACATACGTTCCGGCGTCCAGGCGGGGTCCCAGACAAGCTCGACATCCACATGCTCGACGCCGGGCACCGAGGCAGCGGCCTCGCGGATTCCCTCGTCGATCATCGCCCCAGCCGGGCAGCCCATCGACGTCAGACTGTGAATAACCTTCACGCGCGAGTCTTCGATCTCGACGTCGTAGAACAGTCCGAGATCGACGATGTCCATGCCGAGCTCCGGGTCCTCGACCGTGCGGAGAGCCTCGATGACGTCCTCTCTAGTCGGCGCGCTCACCGAACCAGTCTAGCCCGGAGGGCATCTGCTTCTCCGCATGAATCAGAGCGCGCACCCCGCGGAACATAGGCGGAGCCGGCTTTGCCCGGCGCAGCCACCTCGCTACCCCGACGCGTCTGACTTGGAATCCTCGGCAGGGCGCGCCCAGCGCGCCGGACGTTCGAGGGTCAAAAGCCGGGCAACCGAACTTCCTCACGCCGCTCTCGGGCGAAGAAGTGGATGCCGTCGACGAAGCGCACCCAGTTGCACCGCGTGCACATGACGAGCGTGTGCGTGAGGGCGCTGTCCGCGAGGTAGCGCACGCCGCGCAGAAGATCGCCGTTCGAGACACCGGTCGCCGCGAAGATCACCTCGCTCGGCGCGAGGTCGTCGATGCCGAACACCCGCTCGATGTCGTCGATGCCCTGCGTGCCGGCCTGCTCGATCTCACCGCGCGAGGTCGGCCAGAGCTGGGCCTGCAGCTCCCCGCCGAGGCAGCGCAGCGCGGCGGCGGCGAGGACCGCCTGGCGCGTGCCGCCGATCCCGACGGCGAGATGGTCGTTGGTGCCGCGGATCGCGGCCGAGATCGACGCGGTTACATCCCCGTCCTGGACGAGCTTGATGCGCGCGCCGGCCTGTCGGATCTCCTCGATCAGATCGTGGTGGCGCGGCCGGTCGAGCACGATCGTGGTGATGTCCTCGGGACGCCGGCCGAACGCATCCGCGATGGCGCGGACGTTGTCTGCGATCGGCGCGCGCAGGTCGATCTTCCCCAGCGCGCGCGGCCCCACGGCCATCTTGCGCATGTACATGTCCGGAAGCGTCTGGAGCGAACCCGCCGGCCCGACCGCGACCATGGACATCGCCCCACTGGCGCCCCGCGCGACGATACCCGCGCCCTCGATGGGATCGACGGCGAGGTCGACTTCCTCTCCCCCCGCGCCGACGTGCTGCCCGGCGGCGAGCTCCTCGAGGCCTTCTGCGGCGCCGACGACGACCTTGCCGTCGATCGGTTGGATCTTGAGCGCCCCCCACATCGCACGCGACGCGCTCGACGCGGCCGCTTCCTGATCCGCGCGGCCAAGCCAGCGCGCCCCCGCAAGCGCCGCACGCTCCGTCACGCGCGCGTATGTCTCACACCCGCACGCCCGTTCAGTACCGGCCTCGACCTGTTGCTTCTCATCGGCGGTCTGAGTCATGCCACGGTTTGTACTTGTTCGGCGCGCTCCAGCACAAGCTCCATGACGGCCGCGACCGCGTCGTCCAGGTCCTCGTTCACGATCACAGGGACGTCGTTTCGGCGTGCGCGTTCGACGATGTACTCCTGGAGCGCGCGGATGTCGCCGAAGTGCGAGACGTACTTGTCGAGCGGCCGGAGGCCCTCGGAGGCCGCGTCGCGGATGTAGAAGTGACCCAGATGATCCTCCTCGTCGTCGATCGCAACGACGGCCTGGACCACGAGCGGGCCGTCGATCGGCGGCAGCATCCCAGGCACGAGGTGCACGCCCTCGATCACGAGCGACCAGCCCTCCTGGAGCGCACGATCGATCGCCGCGCGCACGCCGACGAGGACGTTGCGCGTCTGATCGAGGAAGCCCGGCAGCATGCCGCCCTCGGGCCCGTCCTCCGACTCGCCGGCGACTTTCGCCTCGAAGCTCGAGTAGTGGATGGACGGCATGAACTCGCCGGAGAAGAAGGCGCGCATCGTCTGGCGGATGAAATCCGTGGAGGTGACGCGGGTGATGCCGAGGCGGTAGGCGGCCTGGGTCGCGATGGTGGACTTGCCCGTGCCGGTCGCGCCGCCGACCAGCAGGACGATCGGGACGTCGAGCTCCTGGAGACCGTGGTAGCGGCGCAAGCTGCCCGCGACGCGTGTTCCCTCCTGCTCGCCGAAGAGCTCCACGGCGAGCTCGCCGATGCGGTTCAGCGAGACGCTCTCCCCCGGGAGGCGGCGCAGGTCCTTCTCGACGCGCCGCGCCAGCTCGTACGCACGGTCGGCTCGTAGTCCCGTTGCCATCAGCGCGCGGGCCATGAGCCCCTTGGAGTAGGGCGGCCCATCCGGCCCGCCGAGCGGCAGCGGTTCCAAGCGGCGCGGCTCTGTCACGGCAGGCTCCGCCGCGCGGCGGCGTCCGCAAGCGCGCACAGCCGGCCGTCAAGATCGAGCTCGCCGGGTAACGCCCGTACCTCCGCATCGGCGAGCACCACCTCGATGCCGCGCGCGACCGCCGCCTCGAGCACGACGTCCACCGCCGCCGCCTTCAGCTCGACGAGGAAGACGTCGGCGTCGAGCCCGGCGAGGTCCCGCTTGAGCGCCGCCCGGTCGGCCAGGTGACCCGAGACGACCACCTCCGCGGCGCCGTGCTCGGCACGCACGTGCTCGGCGAGTGTCGCGTGCGCGGCGGCCGGCGCGACGGTGAAGAACCCGACGCGGCGGCCGGCGACGCGCGCGGTTGGCCGCGGCCGCAGGACAGTCGCCACGACGGGCACCGGGCTGAGTTCCGCAACGGCCGACCGTACCGCCTCGTAGGGCGTGCCCTGCTCGCACATCGTCAGCACCACGAGGTCGGCCACGAGGATGCGGTAGGCGTTCAGGTAGCCCGTCGCCAGGAGCGGTCCCTGGTCCGCGCCGATCACGAGCACGCGGGCATCGGCCTTAACCGGCGGCAGCGCGGCGCCGCTGCCGTCGAGGAGCACGAGGTCGGGCCTTCGCTCCGCGGCGAGCTCGACGCCGGCGGCGACGTTCGAGACAGCCGGTGAGCCCGCGAGCCCGCCGCCGCAGCGCCGGCAGCCGACGGTCGGGACGCCCGTGAGCGCCGCGATCTCAAGATAGTCGGAGGCCGCGTGCAAGCCGGCGCGCGACCGCGAAAGCAGCTCATTGAGTGACGGCGACCGCTCGAGCAGCTCGGGCTTCGGCGGGCCGCCCCGGCCCATCGCGACCACAACGACGGCGCGATCCGCAGCGAGCAGCCGGGCGGCATGTGCCGTGACGGCGGTCTTGCCGACGCGCTTCCCCGTCCCGATCACCGCGAGAGCCGGGACGTCTACCGGAGGCGCCGAGGGCGGGTCGAAGCGGAAGTCCGGGCCGACGTACGGGAGGTCGAGCGCGAGCACGCGGCTCGCGACGCGGAGGCGCTCTGGCGGCCCGAGCACGGGCTCGTCCGAGAGGTCGACGACGAGATCCGGGCCGTATTCCGCCACACCCTCCTCGAGCCCGGCGGCGAGCGGGACGCCGTAGTCCTCGCCGCCGCGCAGCTTCTCCCGCCCGCCTGCGAGCCACGCCGCCACGACCTCGTGCGGCAGCGTCTCCAGTGCGTCACGCACGACCGGCGCGTGGTGCTCGCCATCGATGATCGCCAACGCCCTCACGTTCCTGGGCGCCTTCGGCTCCCGGCCGGCACGCTGCCCATCAGCGGGTGGTGACTTCGTCCTCGATGCGGTCGGTGTACTTCTCGAAGGCGCGCGTCTCCGTCGAGAACTGGATGATCCGCTCCTGCCCGTGGAACGGGTACTTGCGCCAGACGTCCACGTGCTTGCCCGTGATCTCGACGACGATGTAGCACGGCCGCGTGTTGCCGCGCAGCCGTGTGGACGAGACCGTGCCCGTGTTCACGACGAAGAGGTCCTCCAGGCGCCAAGCGTACGGCACGTGCTTGTGGCCGCAGAGGACGAGGTCGACACCCGCGCGCTGGAGACACTCGATCGCGTCGCCCGCATCGAAGACGATGTTGCGCTCGCGCCCGGTGCCCGGCACAGGCAGCAGGTGATGGTGCAAGACGAAGATGTTGAGGTCGGAGGGCTGCGCGAATTGCTCCTCGATCCAGGAGTAGCGCCCGCGACCAATCTGCCCTTCGTCGAGGTCGGGCTGCGTCGAGTCGACCGCGACGACGGTGATTCCGTTCATGCGCAACACCGGATTTCGGTCGCCCCAGAGCTGCTCGAAGTGCAGGTAGCCGACGTTCCGCGAATCGTGGTTCCCCGGGATGATCACGAAGGCGTCGCACTCGATCTTGTCGAGGTAGCTCTTCGCCTCCAGGTACTCCTGCTTGAAGCCGTAGGTGGTCAGGTCTCCCGAGCAGACGACAATGTCCGGTCGCAGCTCGTTGATCTCCGCGATCGCCCGGTCCATCAGGCTGGGGACGAAATGCGACCCGCCGCAGTGGATGTCGGAGATGTGCGCGAGGCGGAATGGCTCCGTGTGCGGCATCAAGCAGAGTCTAGAGCCCGCGCAAGGGCTCATCCGGCGCCGCTGCTACGCTGGTGCCGCGTGGAGAAATGCCCGTTTTCCAGGCATATTCCGGTACCATCCAGCCGCGGTTTGCGAACGACGTGGAGCTTGAGTGCGCGAAGATTCTCGACTATCACGGGCTCCGGTGGGAGTACGAGCCGCGCACCTTCGTGCTCGAGCGCTCCGCGGACGGCCGCGTGCTCGAGGCGTTCACGCCCGACTTCTACCTCCCGGAGCAGGACCTGTACCTCGAGGTCACGACCATGAAGCAATCCCTCGTCACGCGCAAGAACCGCAAGCTGCGCAAGCTGCGGGAGCGGTACCCAGGCGTGCGCGCGAAGCTCTTCTACCGACGGGACATCGAGCGACTGGCACAGCGATACGGCCTGACTCTCGCGACCTGAGCGGCTCCGGCGTCGGTGAGGTTTACCTCTCTGGCAAGGAGATCGCCGCGCGTGTGGCCGAACTCGGTGCCGAGGTGGCCGCGGACTATGCGGGACGCGAGCCCCTCTTCGTGGCCCCGCTCAAGGCCAGCATGGTGTTTCTGGCCGATCTCTCGCGGGCGACGCCGATCGCGCACCACGTCGACTTCGTCGAGCTGGCCTCGTACAACGGGGGCTCGAACGGCGGCTCGATCAGGCTACTCAAGGATCTCGACGCGCCGATCGAAGGCCGCGACATCGTCGTGGTCGAAGACGTCGTCGACACCGGCCTGACGCTTAACTACCTGCGCAAGATCCTGACGCTGCGGCGGCCCGCCTCGCTGGTAGCGGCGACGCTGCTCGACCGGCCGTACCGCCGACTCGTCGACGACCTGCCCGTCCGCTACGTGGGCTTCACTGTGCCGGACGAGTTCTTCGTCGGCTACGGCTTCGACCTCGGCGAGCGCTACCGCAACCTCCCGGACCTGCACATCGTTCGCCATGACGCTGTCGCGCCGAGCACGTGACGGCCTCGGGCCAAGTTCGGTTCTCCACGACCGTCTTCTACGTCGGCGACGTGGCCGCAGGCGTCGCGTTCTACGAGCGTGCGTTCGGTCTCGAGCCGCTGCGCCTCGACGAGCACGAGAACGGCGCGTACGCAGAGTTGCGCACCGGCGACACCAAGCTCGCTTTCGCCTCACCCGAACTCGTAGATCGACATCTGCCGGTCCCCGGGAACGAGCATGATCCGTCCGGCCCACCGGCGGGAGTCGAGATCGGCCTGACAGTTCCCGAGGTTGCAACGGCCTACGAGGGTGCGCTTGCTGCCGGTGCGATACCGGTCGCGCCGCCCACCGCGAAGCCCTGGGGCGAGACGGTGGCCCTCATCCGCGCCCGAACGGCGTCCTGGTCGCTCCTGCAGGACCAGCCTAGACTGAGCTATGACCACGGCGCGCTACGACGGCCAGACGTAGTGGTATGAGTCAATCACGTCGGCTGACATGTTCTCGAGCGCGCGCAACGTTGTCGTGCGGCTGCTTGGAAGAGGGCCGGGCCGATGCCTGGATCTTGGCTGCGGAACGGGCCGTGCCATTCCTGCTCTCGCGCCCGCCGGGTGGTCAGTTGTAGGAACGGACGTTTCGATCGACCAACTCGAAGCCGCTCGGGAGCACGCCGGGGATCTCGCGCAGCTCGTCCGCGGCGACGCCCACGTCCTTCCGTTTGAGGACGGGGAGTTCGATGCCGTCATCTCAGTTCTGACGCACACAGATCTCGAGGTTGTCCCATAGCTCGTAGAACTTTGTAGGCGGCGGTCCCTCCTGCCCGTCCGCTCCGCTTGGGAGCGTGTGGGCGATCCGTCGAAGATCGAAGGAGGAACCGCCGTGAAGAGCAACGTATCGCTCGCGCAGGCGAGC
>JBHEMZ010000053.1:0-52192 GCA_046262315.1 Gaiellaceae bacterium | reverse complement strand
ATCGACCCGAGGATCGCAGAGATCGGCAGGGAGCGGCACCCCAACCGGCCGTACGCCGATCCGCGGGTCAACCTAGTCATCGACGATGGGCGGGCGTTCCTCCAGCGCACCACCACCGAGTACGACCTGATCATCTTCGCGCTGCCCGATTCCTTGACCTTGGTGTCCGGCAACAGCTCGTTGCGCCTGGAGAGCTACCTGTTCACCACCGAGGCGGTCGAGGTCAGCCGCTCACACCTCGCCGAGGGCGGCGTGTTCGCGATGTACAACAGCTACCGCGAGACGTGGCTGATCGACCGGTATGGCCGGACCCTCACCGACGTCTTCGGCCACCGCCCGTGCGTCGACTCGATCGGCGGGGGCGCCCGGCGGGCCGCGCTCGTCGTCGGGCTCGACGAAGCAGACCAGAAGTGCGAGCACACCTGGCGGTCCAGCACCGCGAAAGCCCCTGCGGCGTCGACTGACGACCATCCGTTCCCGTACCTGCTGAACCGCGGGGTCCCGGCCTACTACCTGACGGTGCTGCTGGCTGTGCTCCTGTGCGCCCTCATCGCGGTCCGCACAGTCGCCGGGCGGCTGCGCAAGATGCGTCCGTACGCCGACATGTTCTTCCTGGGCGCGGCCTTCCTGCTGCTGGAGACCCGGTACGTGACGAGCTTCGCCCTGCTCTTCGGCTCGACGTGGGTGGTCAACGCGATCGTCTTCGCCGGCGTACTGATCGCAGTGCTGCTGGCGATCGAGACGAGTCGGCGAATACGGCTGCCCCGACTACCCGTGCTCTACGGGGTGCTGGCAGTCACTGTCGCGGTGGCCTATCTCGTGCCGCTGTCGGAGTTGTTGGAATTCGCCACGCCGATCCGGTTGGTGATCGCTGTTGCGCTCGCCTTCGCACCGATCTTCGTCGCGAATCTCATCTTCGCGTCCCGCTTCGCCGAAACCAGCGGATCGACGGTGGCCTTTGGCGCCAACCTGCTTGGCGCGCTTGCGGGCGGGCTCCTGGAGTACGCCGCGCTCGCGGTAGGCTACCGCAACCTGTTGGTGCTCGCCGCGTTGCTCTACCTGGCCGCCTTCGTGTTCCTGCCCCGGCGTGCCTCGAGTGTGGCCGCGTCGGGCGCGGGGTAGCGCCATGTGCCGGGACGAGCCGTGCATCGGCGGCCTGTCCCGGTCTGCCGGCGAAGCGTCTGTAGCGGCATGAACCTCGTGCTGAGCAAGGTCAGTGCCATGCACTTGCGTTTGGTGGGCTTCGCCGGATCCTGCCTGGTCGCTTTCGGCGCGGTGGGTGCGGGGCTACTGCCGCGCCCCGACCCGCTCCGCGATGCCGTCGTCTTGTCGACCCTGCGGCATGGAACCGGCCGGGCAATCTGCGTGGGACTCGGCATCGCCGGGATCGCCGTCCTTGTCCTCGCCTGGCTGCTCCTGGCTCGTTGCCTGGGTCACACCGATACCCGGTGGTTGTTCACCACCGCGGCCCTGTGGTCGATGCCGCTGCTGCTTGCTCCGCCGATCCTGAGCCGAGACGTGTACAGCTACGCCGTAACAGGGCAGATGCTCGCGTCGGGGTTGAACCCCTATCACGACGTGCCGGCCGATCTTGGCTCGTCGTGGGTGTCGTCCACGTCGGTCACCTGGCGCAATGCCCGGTCTCCGTACGGACCGCTGTTCCTGCTGCTCGCCCATCTGGTCGCAGCCGGGTCGGGCGGGTCGCTGATCGTCGCGGTGTTCGGCATGCGGCTGCTCGCGGTGATCGGCACCGTGCTGCTCGCCTGGGCACTTCCCAGAGCCGCCCGATGCTGCGGGGTCGACGAGCGGCGCGCGCTGTGGCTCGGGCTGGTCAATCCGTTGTTGCTCCTGCACTTCATCGGCGGCGCGCACGCCGACGCGCTCATGGTCGGTTTCATGGTGGCCGGGCTGGCTGTTGCGACCGGGCGCTGGCCCGCCGCCGGGGCCGTGCTGTGCGCGCTGGCCGTCACGATCAAGGCGGTGGCGATCGTGGCGCTGCCGTTCGTCGCGCTGCTGTGGCTGGTGCGACTGCGCGACCGTCAGCACCCCCTGCTGCGTGCCATTGGTGCTACGGCGTTGGTCTCCGGCGTCTCCTTTGTGATGGTGACGGCGGTCAGCGGCGTCGGGTTCGCCGTTGTGGGTGCCTTCGACACCGCAGGGGTCAGTCAGCAGTGGACGTCGCTGCCCACCGGTCTGGGGCTCGCGGTCAACGGTGCGGCACACGCGATCGGCATCGACCTGGCCAGGGCCACCGTTCTGGAGTGGGCGCGCGGAATCGGCCTGCTGACCACCGCCGCCGTGCTCGTCTGGCTGTGGATCCGGGCGGTCCGGCTGGGCGGCACCCGGCTGGTGCTCGAACACTGCGGTTGGGCACTTGCTGCGGTGGTGGTTCTCGGACCGACCGTGCACGCGTGGTACGCCACCTGGCCGCTCGCCGTGTTGGCTGCGGCCGGAGTGAGTGGTCGCGCGCGGACCGCCGTTGCCGCGATCAGCGTGGCATTGTGCTTCATGATCGAGCGCGACGGCTTCAGCGTCGCCGGCGCGACGGAGCGGGTGGGGGTCGTCCTTGACGTACTGCTCATCATCGGCCTGCTCGTCATCGGCGTCGTCCGGCTGCGTCGACGGCGTTCGGTCGCGACTTGAGCAGCCGGGAGCTCACCGCCGCCGGGATCACCGCACCGGATTTGCGCGTCTCGTACGAGGCCTGTCGCCGGCTCAATGCCGCGCACGGCAAAACGTACTACCTCGCCACCTTGCTGCTGCCACCGGAGAAGCGACCGTACGTGCATGCGCTTTACGGATTCGCCCGGTACGCCGACGAAATCGTTGACGATCTCGACGCAACGATGACCGCCGCCGAGAAGGCAGCCGAGCTGGCCGCGTGGAGCGATCGCTTCGGTTCCCGCGAAGGCGACGACGGTGTGCTGCCGGCGATCTTCGACACGATCGACCAGTGGGAACTCCCGCCGTCCTACTTCGAGGCGTTCCTCGACTCGATGCGGATGGACCTCACCGTGGTCGAGTACAAGTCCTACGACGACCTGATGACGTACATGTACGGGTCGGCGGCGGTGATCGGCCTGCAGATGGTGCCGGTGCTGGGCCATCCCGGGGTGCCGCGGGCCGTCGTCGAGCCCTACGCGGCCGATCTGGGCATCGCTTTCCAGCTCGCCAACTTCATCCGTGATGTCGGCGAGGACCTGCGGCGCGGCCGGATCTATCTTCCGGTGGAAGACCTGGAGCACTTCGGCGTCGACCGGCCGTGCCTCGAACGGGGCGTGGTGACCGGCGCGATCCGCCGGCTGCTTGCCTACGAGATCGCGCGGGCCCGCGAGATCTTCCGCTCCGCCAAGCCGGGGATCAGGTTGCTCCATCCTGCCTCCCGAGGCTGCGTACAGACCGCGTTCACCCTCTACGGCCGGATCCTCGACGAGGTCGAACGCGCCGACTACCAGGTCCTCGACCGGCGCGTGTCAGTCGGCCTGCAGCGCAGGGTCATGGTGGTAGCGCCGGCGCTGCTGCGGGCCGTCATGGCTGCACGCCCCGGCGGCCCAACCAGGTCCACGTCGACAACGTGAGCAGCACCATCGCGAAGCCGAACAGCAGGTCCTCGACCGGCGCGTGGGCGACCCGCGGGCCGACGATGACCGCCGGGTCATAGCGCACGATGTGGCGTCCGGCGATGATTCCGTTCACCACCAGCTGGAAGAGCAGCACGATCGCGTACGCAATCCAGAACACCTTGCGGACCAACAGGCGCGTACGCAGCACAGCGAGGTCGACCACGGCCGCGCCGAGGACGCCCAGGATCGCCGCCAACGTGTACGTCACTCGTTGCCGGCCGGCCACTTGCCGACGGCGCGCACTGCCTCGAACCCGAGGATTGCGCACGTCGGAATCACCACGAAGAAGAGCAGTTCCTCCACCGGCAAGCGGCCGGGCAGCACCACCCCGACCAGCTGAGCGGGGTCGAAGGTCCAGTGCCCGGCGGCGATGGCGGCCAGGTCCCACGCGAGGAACACCACAAGTACCGGCAGCAGGGTCAGGACCAGCCGGCGCCAGCGCCGATAGACCCGGACCCCCAGGGCGATCTCCAGAGGGAGCGTGCAGAGCAGGCAGGCCAGCAGCACGAACAGGTAAGTGCCCCTCAATTGGAGTCAGAAGGCCGATGCCTGCGCGCGACGTTTGACCTCGGTGCCACGATTTTCTACCAGCGCTTGGATCGGCGTACCAGGCAGTGATTCGTCCGGGGCATACAGCCAGCGCAACGCCTCCTCATCGTCATGGCCGGCGTCGCGCAGCAGCGTGATGGTGCCCTGCAGGCCCTTGACGATGACCCCCTCCCCGATGAAGTCGGCAGGGATCTGCAGCACCCCATCGATCCTGGTCGCCAGCAGGCATCCATCGCGCAACAGTTGACGTACTCGGGTAACCGGCACGTTGAGCCGCTCGGCAACCTCGGGGACGGTGAGCCAGTGGGCAGCGATGTCGGTCACGCCGTTAGCCTGCCACGGTTGCCGGTGCCGCGCCCGGCGCGGTCCAGGGCCCTAGGCTGCAACCATGACCGTTGTCGAACCGACCGAGGAACCCACCCGCCACGCCAGACAAACGGAGGAACTCGAGGCCGACGACGGGGGCACCGAAGAGGGTTACTGGCGGCACACGCTGGCGGCCCTCATCTCACCCGGTGCACTCGCCCTTTCGGCGTTCGCCCTCGCGTCTTCCGGCTTGGTCGCGCTGGTCGGGCCGCTGTCCCTCATCTCCTCCTTCTCCTACAACGATCAGGCTCCAGCCGAGTCGGCCAAGAACCTCGCCTACCTGGGCATCGGGATAGCGATCGTCGCCTTCGCGCTCGCGCTGTGGTCGCTGCTGCGACCCGAGCCCGAAATGCTATGGCCGCGCATCGTGGCCGGCGCCGCGGCAACGGTCGCCCTCATGGTGATCTTTCAGTACGCCGTCGTGCTGCTCATGGCCGCCAATGCCGTGCCGGTGGAAAGCTTCGTGCAATAGCCTCACTCCCACCCATTTCCCCCCTCAGGCTGAGGCATTATCAGGTCGGCGCGCCGCTGCGCGACAGCGGCGTCGGCGTGTCGGCGAACGTAGACTGGCCGGGTGACCACTTCGCTGGCCGACCCGCTCGTCGGGACGCGGCTGGAAGGGCGATACCGCATTGAGGCGCGGATCGCCCGGGGTGGCATGGCGACGGTCTACCGGGGTCTCGACGAGCGGCTGGACCGCGTGGTCGCCATCAAGGTCATGCATCCGGGGCTGGCCGAGGAGGCCGACTTCCTGGCCCGCTTCACCCGTGAGGCAAGGGCAGCCGCCCGGCTGAGCTCCGGCAATGTCGTGAGCGTCTTCGACCAGGGCTGTCACGACGGTCTCGTCTTCCTGGTCATGGAGCTGGTCACGGGTCGCACGCTGCGCGACGTGCTCGCCGAGCGCGGCCGCCTCTCCCCTGCCCAGGCGCTGTCGGTCTTGGAGCCGGTCCTGCTCGCGCTGGCGGCTGCGCACCGAGCCGGCCTCGTGCACCGCGACGTCAAACCTGAGAACGTGCTGCTTGGTGACGACGGCTCGGTCAAGGTTGCCGATTTCGGCCTGGCGCGCGCCGTTGAGGCCTCCGGCGGGCGAACCGTGCGCGGCCGCTCGCTGCCCTATCGTGAGAGCAGCGCCTACGGCGGGTTCGCTTCCCAGCTGAAGCAGCTGTGCGGCATCTTCGAGAGCGATCCAGTCGAAACGGGCCTGGAAAAGCTGCGCGCGCGTGTGTCGACACTTCTCGACGGGAGCGAGGCCGGCGACGTTGCCGAGCATCTGGCGATCCTGGTCGGATTGGACGAGCAGGGTGCAGTGGCCGATCGCGCCACGCTTTTCTTCTCGGTGCGCTCGTTCATCGAGGCGGTCGCGCGCGAGCGGCCCACGCTGCTCGTCTTCGAGGACCTCCACTGGGCCGACGGCGGGCTGCTCGACCTCGTCCAGCTCTTGGGCAGCCACCTCCGCGATCTGCCGATCCTCGTCCTTGCCCTCGCCCGGCCGGAGTTGCTCGATCTGGCCCCGGGGTGGGGATCAGGCATGCCGGCCTACTCTGCGCTCCCGCTCGAGCCGCTCGGCGCCGACGACGCACGCGAGCTGGCGACGCGACTGTTGGACAAGCTCTCGGCCGGCGAGCGCGGCCAGCGAGCGGAGCGCATCGCCGAGACGGGCGAGGGCAACCCGCTGTTCCTCGAGCAGCTCGCGGCGACGATGGCCGAGGCCGCCGACCAGGCGATGCCACTGCCGAGCGGCGTGCGGGGCATCGTCGCGGCACGCCTCGACGCACTGCCCCCAGCCGAGCGCGCGATCCTCCTCGACGCGGCCGTGGTGGGCAAGGTCTTCTGGCTAGGTGCGCTCGAGCAGATGACAGAAGATCCGGCCCGCCTCCCGGAACTGCTCGCAGCGGTCGAGCTCCGCGATCTCGTCCGCCGCGAGCGCGTCTCCGCCATCGAAGGCGACCAGCAGTTCACCTTCAAGCACGTGCTCATCCGCGACGTCGCCTACGACCTGCTTCCGCGTACCCAGCGGCGTGAGCGTCACGCGGGGGTCGCGCGCTATCTGGAGCAGGCGACGTCGGAGACCGGCGAGGCGGCCGCGGCCCTGGCCCGGCACTGGCGGGATGCCGGTGAGGAACTCCGTGCCATCGACTACTTCGTCGCGGCGGCGGCGCAGGCCGAACGAGGCTGGGCGAAGGAGCAGGCGGCAGCCCTCTACAGGGATGCCCTCGACCTGGTGCCGGCCGAAGACGAGGAGCGTCGCGGGGATCTCCGCCGACGGCTGGCGCTCGCCCACTCGGCGGCGTACCACGTCCGCGACGCGCGCCTGCTGGGGCTCGGTCCGGAGGAGACGGACTAGCCGGGAAAGTCAGCCGGGGTCACGTCGCCCGCGATCTCGCGGAGCAGCTCTACATCGTGCTGGCCGAGCGCCGTCGCGTGGCTCCGTACGGTCTCGACGTCGGGCGCCTCGTACACGCAGTACGTGCGCACCGTGCCGTCATCGTCGACCACCACGTGGCTGTGCTCCCACACGATTTCAGGGAACTGTTGCTCGACGATCTCGCGCGACCTCCGGCCGACGACGGGCATCTGCTCCTCGTCCACCGAGAACCGCCGGACGATCAGGTAGCGCGGCACGACGTGATCGTACCCCGGCGTCGATCGGCGATCCAGTTGAACCCCCGCGCCGAGAACGGAGAGGCCTGAGCCGGAGGGTTATCCTGTCTCCGTGAGTCGCCCGCGCACGCGCTCCCTCTTGGCGGCGACCGCGGCTGCCGGGCTCCTTGCGTACGGAATCGGAGGTCATGGGCTCGCCCATGCTGGGCCGCACGCCGGTCTGGCCGCAGGCGCCGCGGGACTGTGCCTGCTGCTCGTGACCGTTCTCCGCCGGGCGACCCCGGCTGCGCTTCCGGAGGGCTCCCTCGTCCTCGTGGGTGCGCCTTTTTTCCCGACCCCTGTGCAGCTGCCGACTGCGGAACGCAAGGCCCGCGCCTCACCGCCGGTACTCCAGCGATTCCGAAACTGATCCTCCTGCGCCGCTGAACACCGCGGGTCGAGAAGGCCCGCTACCCCACGAACAGGAGGAGACATGAAGAAGTTATCCCTGTTGCTCTGCGCAGCGGCGTTCGCCCTCGCGGGCTGCGGCGGTGACGACGAGTCGAGCCGGGCCACGACAGAGGCTGAAGGGACGGCCGCAACCGGATCGGTGCCGTACGACCAAGCCTTCATCGACGCGATGGTCCCACACCACCTCGCGGCCATCGAGATGGCGAAGGCGGCCCGCGACCGCGGGCTCACGCAACCCGACCTCCAACGGATCGCGCGCGACATCATCTCGTCGCAACAACGCGAGATCGACCGGATGCTCGCTTGGCGCGAGGACTGGTTCGGCTCGCGCACGCTCGGCCCGGTACTCCCCGATGTGCTCGGCGTGCCCGAAGGCGAACTGGGCATGGAGCATGGCGGGGCCGACGAGATTCTCGGGGCCGTCGACGTCGATGCAACGTTCGCAACGATGATGCTGCCGCATCACGAGGGTGCAATAGCGATGGCCGAGGTCGCTCGAGAGCGCGCCGATCATGACGAGCTGAAGGAGCTCGCCGCGGCGATCATTTCCGCGCAGGAGAGTGAGATCAGCGTGCTGGAGAAGCACGCCGGCAGTGTTCATCACGGCTAACGAGCGACCCCGGGGGCGAGTGCGGCGCGCACGTCGTGGACGAGGGCGGCTGCCGTGAGATCGACGCCAGCGTGCAGCGTCGAAACCCATTCCCCCCGGGCGTCGTAGATCCGGACCGGCGCGGAGTGGAGTTCGTCGTCGCCTGACTCGGCCGACGCCAGGATCTTGAAGAATCGCCAGGCGCGCCGGATGTCGCCGCGCGGGCCGATCAGGTAACTGATTGCCCGCCCGGCGCCTTGCCGGCGCAGGAAGCGCTCGACACCCGCGGGGGTGTCCTCGGCCGGGTCGGAGGAGATCGCGATCATGCGGACGAGCAGGTGCTCCTCGGGCGTCAGGCGCTCCCAGGCAATGGCAAGCCGGTGCGCGATCACGGGACACGCGTCCTCGCACTGGCTGTCGAGAAAGGTCAGCACGGTCGCGCCCTTGGGTGACGGCCCCAGTCGGACGGGTCGGCCTCGATGGTCGCGGAGGACGAGCTCAGGGAGCGAGTAGCCCGCCGGCGGTACGCTCCCGATGAATTGCTGGACGCCTTCGGGAGCGCGCTCCTCCCCCGACGCGAGCACGACGACGCCGGCAGCCAGCATCGCCGCGGCGACCACGCCGCCCACGACGGCGAGCACCCACCTCATGGCCGCCGCCCGCGCGCCAGTGCGACCCCTTGCTCCAGCTGCTCGCGGGAGAGTTCCCCGATCGTGTGCGCGACCACGCGCCCGCGCGCGTCGACGTAGAAAGTCTCCGGGAGAGCGAGCAGACCGTAGTCCTCGAAGGTGCCTCCCGCGCCGTCGCGCAACGAGACGTAGTCGACGCCGTACTTCCGCAGGAAGCGGCGGGCATCGCTCGGGAAGTCCTGCACGTCCATGCCAACGAAGGCGACCCTGCGCGCGTGGCGGCGAGCCGACTCGTTCAGGAGCGGCGCCTCCCGCCGGCACGGGATGCACCACGACGCCCAGAAGTTGAGTACTACGGGTCGACCCCGCAGCTCGGCGATCGACACCCGATCGTCCGCGAGAGCCGCACGGAGTGGCGGCGGCCACGTCTCGGCCCGTCGCCAGAGGACGGGAAGCTCGAAGGTCGGCGCGGGCGGATGCCTGCCTGCCCGGACGTCGCCGGGAAGATCCGGCCCGCCGAGCTGGACGGCGAGCTTCCAGGCAAGCAGGACGAAGAGGGCTGCGACCAGCACGAGCGCGGCGGCCCGCCCGGCCCGCCCGCCCCAGCGTGAGAGTTCACGTCGTGCCTCCAGCGGCGCCGGCTCGGACGAGCTCATTTCTCCTCCGGCGGCGTTCCGTCGCGCCGCCGGCCGCGCATCATCCACAGCATCATCGCCCCCATCGTGACCGGACAGATCAGCAGGATCAGGTAGGTGAGCACGCCGCCGCCGCCGCCTACGAGACCGGGTGCCAGGTCTCCCCGGCGTCGGTCGTGCGGTAGAGGACCTGGTCGAGGCCGACGAGGTAGGCGACGTCCGGCTCGCTCGGCGCCCAGGCGACCGGGCCCGCACCTTCCGCCAGCTCGAGTGTCTGCTTCCAGGTCTCGGCCCCGTCGGTCGACCGGAACGCGCCGGCAGCCGAGGCAAGCACGAGGCCCGACCTGGCGCGGCTGACCGCGAGGCCAATCACCGGCTCGGCCAGCACGCGCCTCCACGGCTTCCCGGCGCGACCGACGAGCAGCCCCCGCTGCATGTCGCCCGCGAGGATTCGCTCGCCGGGCAGGACCGCGAGTGCCATCACGGCGGGACCGACGACGCTCGAGAGGAGCGAGAACGAGCGCCCGCCGTCGACGGAGCGGTACAGCCCCCGGCCCGCCATCGCCGCGTAGAGCGTCGCCTGGTTACGCGGGTGCACGGCAAAACCGTGGACGTCGAGTCCGGGGAGCCCGGCAGGCCGCACGTCCTGCCAGGTCGCGCCGCCGTCGGTGCTCTTCGCCAGGACGTCGTGGCCTGCGGCCCAGAGCACCTTCGTGCTCGGCTGCGCGAGGTTCATCGCGTCCTGTCCGGACAGGCCCTCGAAGCTCCAGGTGCGCCCACCGTCTGCCGACCGGTGGAGACCCTGATGCGTCCCGAGCAGCAGCGACTTCGGATCCTTCGGGGCGACAAGCAGCGAGTGGTAGTCCGGCGTGCTCGGGAGACTTCCCGCGGCGGTGCTGCCGGTGCCGGTGCCGGGCTTGCCGTCGCCGCGCTGCGTCACCACAACGGCCGCGGCACCCGCAATAACCAGGGCGGCCGCGAGCGCGACGAGCGGCCACGGCGAGCGTGCGCTGCGCACCTCCCGGTGCTCTAGCTCCCTCCTTTGCCGGCGATTCTGCTTCGAGGGGGAGCGCCGTTTTGTCTTCGTTGCCATCTTCCCTCCTGAGTAGGTCTAGCGCAGTGCAGGCGCGCGCGTGGCGCCTGCCGGAGCCAGGCCGACTCAGAGAATCGCGAGCAAGAGGAACACGATCAGCGGCATCCGCCTGCGGAGCCTTGCGAGTTCCACGGGTCCACGATAGCGGGATCTTGTGCCGGCGACCGCTGCGCAAGCCAAGCGGGACGTGTCATGCTCGGGGCCCGTGGCCGCGCCGGTGAAGGGACTGACCGCCTACGCGCACGTCGCCGACGTGCAGCGGTCCGTCGACTTCTACGGACGGCTCGGGCTGGTGGAGGTCAACCGGCACGAGCATGAAGGCCGGCTCGTGTGGGCGTTCGTCGCCAGCGACGCCGAGTACCCGAACGAGGCCGGCGCGCGGCTCATGCTCGCGGTCGCGGGTGACCCGGTCGACCCCACGAAGCAGGCCGTGCTCTTCTACGTCTGGGCTGTGGACGTGCGGGCGCTCCACGACGAGCTGGCCGGGCAGGGCATCGCCGTCGGGCCCATCACCCATCCCTTCTACATGCCCGCCGGAGAGTTCCGCGTGGAGGATCCCGACGGGTACGTCCTGCTCGTCGGGCAGCTCGAGAGCTAGACGGCTACGGGGTCGGGGGGCCAGGCGGCGGGATCTCGCGGACGTGCCCCGGCTGGGGGACGCCGAGAGCCGCGGCTGCGGCGGAGAGCTCACCGGCCGTGTCGGCAACGGCACCCGTCACGGCGGGTGATCCGTGCGGGGGTAAACCTGGACGCTGAGGGGGCCGCGTAGGCGTTACGGGATGCTGCGAGACAACCACTGGCGGGGGCACGACGGGAGGCTGAGTGCGCGGCACGGGTGGCGGCGAGACAGCGGGAGGTGGCGACACCCCGGGAGGTGGCAAGACCCCGGGAGGCGGCGAAACGACGACGGGCGGCGGAGAGACGACCGGCGGCGGAGAGACGAGCGGCGGCGGAAAGACCGGCGGCGGAGAGACAACCGGCGGCGGAGGGACCGGCGGGGCGACCGGGGAAGTGCCTGACGGCGGCGTGCCACCCGGCGGCGACTGAGGCGACGAAGGAGCGTCCGCCGGTTGATCCCAGCGGCCTCCCTGCACGACGGGCCGGGGCGACGACCGGACGCTTCGACGCCGAGCCGGCGTCAGCAGGCCAAGGCGCAACGACACTCCAGCCCTCCGGGCAGCGGCCTGCGCCCTTTGACCGCGCGCGGCGCCGGTTGCCCGATTCGCCCGGCGCGCGCGTCGCTCGGCGGCTGCATGGACGATCTCGGAAGAGGCCACGCGGGGCGGCTGCAGGCCCCGGCCTAGGTCGAGCGGCGATCCGCCGAGGACGAGCATCGGCACCAGAGCCGAGCCGGCCAGCGCCACGCCCGCAACGACGATCTGAACTCTTCGGGGGTACGACCTCATGTCGGGTCTCTGCGCCGCCGACAGAGTGGACAAATGGTAGTTCTGCCGAGGCCGACGCCGCATCGCCCGGACGAGGGATCTACGCGTGAGTGATGCGGGAATCGCCGTCCTGCGCCGTCCACGAGACATGAGGCGCCGCGGCCTCCCCGGCTTGCGCGCGGCTGCGCTCCTGCTCGCAATCCTCGTGCCGATCGCCTCGGCCGCCTGGGCGTTCGCGGGCTACGTGGCGGGACGCGAGGTGGAGCAGTCGAAGGCGCACGTTTCCAACGTCCTGCGGGCAGCCGCCGAGGAGTACGACGATGTGGTACGCGAGGCCGGTGCCCAGGCCCGCGGGATCGCGGCGGAGCCCAGCGTCCAGCACGCCCTCACCAGGCGCGGAGCGCCTCTGCCGCCGGTGGCCAGGGCGGCCGGCGTCGAGGTGAGACGCGGCGGAGGAGCGCCCCGCGGAGCTACCGCAACTGCGCGCGTCGTACGGGGCGGTCGCACGCTCGGGACCGTCGCGATCACCGTCTCCCTCGACGGACGCCTAGCGCGGCGCCTGCTGGCCGCGACCCCGGCCGACCGCCACGACCGAATCGCGTTCGCGATCGGGGACTCGCCGCTCGCGCACGCCGGCCCGCGCCCTGCCGTAATCCACCTGCCGCGCGGGGGCGCGCTCGCCGCCGCCATGCGGCTGTCGCACAAAACGGGAGCGCCGCGGCTGGTCGCGCTTCGCGACCAGGGCACCGTCCGCGCCGCTGCGGATGACGCGCGCGGCCGCGTCCTCGTCGTGTCGGCCGCCGCCCTGCTCCTGGTGGCGTTCTTCTCCTACGGTTTCGCGCCGCTCATCGCGCGCAACCGGACGGCCCTGCGGCAGCGCGCCCAGGCCGCTCGCGTTCTCTCCCAGCTCGCGGACGGCGTCTGCGAGGTCGACCGGTCTGGAAGGGTGACGTTCTGGAATCCGGCGGCAACCGCGATCACCGGCCTCCACGCCGATGACGTGGTCGGCCGGCCGGCGGGCGAAGCGGTGCCCGGCTGGGAAGCGTTCCCAGTCGCCGCACGCCCGGGCGTGCAGGAGCAGGCCGACGCGATTCCCGTCGAGATCGGCGACCGCGAGCTCTGGCTCTCGGTCTCCGCGGTCGCAGCGGACGAGTCGGTCGTCTACGCATTCCGCGACCTGACGGCCAAGCGCCGCCTCGACGAGATGCGCGACGAACTGGTGGCGACCATGTCGCACGAGCTGCGCACGCCGCTCGCCGCCGTGTACGGCGCTGCGATGACCCTGCGGGCCGGCGCCGCCGACGAGAAGCTCCGCGAACGGCTCGTCGACGTCGTCGTCGACCACGCCGAACGGCTCGCCCGGGTCGTCGACCAGGTGCTGCTCGCCAGCGAGCTGGCGGAACGGCGAGTGGGCACGCGCGAGGAAGTGATCGACGTATCGGAGGCCGTCGCGGCCACACTCGCGGAGCTGCGAGCCCCCCCGGACGGCACCGTGGTCTGGCGGGCGGACGGTCCCCTGCCCGCCCTCGGAGACGCGGTGTGCGTGCGGCAGATCCTCGGCAATCTGCTCGACAACGCGCTCAAGTACTCCCCCTCACGCGGCACGGTCACGATCACGGCGTCCGCGGGCGACGAGGGGGTCCGGATCGACGTGTGTGACGAGGGAGCCGGCGTCCCAGAGTCCGAGCGGGAGCTCGTCTTCGAGAAGTTCTACCGCCTCGATCCTCAGATGAGGAGCGGCGTGGGCGGCACGGGGCTCGGCCTGTACATCGCGCGCGAGCTCGCGCTGCGGATGGGCGGCCGGCTCGAGCTCCAGTCTGCCCCCGGGGCCGGCTCGACGTTCAGGCTGACGCTCCGGCAGCCCCGCTAGCGGTGCTCGATGTGGATCCGGATGCGCCGGTGGGCGAGCCGCTTGCTCGGCCGCGCCGGGGGCGCGAAGCTCCCGCTGCCGCCTGCGCCGCGGTACAGCTTTAGGTAGACGCGGTCGCAGCCCGCGACGCTCTGGGTCGACAGGCCGTAGTCGAAGTAGCGCATGCGCAGCGTGCCGCTCCCGTGGGCGTCCGGCTCACGTAGCGACGTCCCCGCCGGGTCGCCGTTCTCGCGCAGCCAGCGGCGGGCCTCCTCGACATCGGCGCCGACGACGAGCCCGTCCTCCACGGCAGACGCGGTGAAGACGCCCGCATAGCAGTCGGCCTGGAGCTCACTGCCCGCATAGAAGCCCTGCGACTGCGCCCACTGGAGATGAGTGCGGACGTACTGGACGTGGTGCGCCCACTCGTGCGCGTAGACGAAGCCCGAGGCGTAATCGCCGTACTCGGCGACCAGCTCGCGGTGCCAGGACGGGTCGAGATAGATCTGGCGGCCGTGCGGGCCGGGGCAGAAGACCGAGTTGCCGGCCGGGAGCACACCGCAATCCGTGCGCGTCGCTCGGCCGTACCAGCGCACGCGGTCAGGCCCGGTGTAGTCCGCGACCTGCGAGGCCCAGAAGCGGTTCAGCGGACGCGTCATGAGTGCCACGACACCCTCGGGCTGCGTCTGCTCCGGGGTGAGGGCGCGCGCCTCGGTCGTGAAGCTCACCGCCGCGACGAGGAGCGCGAGGGCGGCGAGCAGGATGCGGGTGAGCGTTGTAGTCATGCGGGCCTCCTGGGTCGAGTTCACGGACGGAGCATCGGTCGCGGCGCTCAAGTGCCGCTCAAGCGCGCCTCAACCGCCGAGGGGCGCCCTGGCGGACGCCCCTCGGCGGCTCGTCTCTCGAATGGATCTACCGGAGGCGAAGCGGAGCGCACCGCTCGGCGCTCGCCTGGCCATCGGCGTCGAACGCCTTGACGCAGAAGCGGAACGTGCCGCGCAGCTTGGGCGCCTTCCAGATGACGTTGTAGGTCGTCCCGGCCTTGGTCTCGGCCAGCGTGGTGCGGATGACGGCGAGCACCTTCTTGCCGCGGAGTACGCGAATGACCTCACGCGTCTGGCCACCGTCATCGGAGACGCGGTAGAGGAGCTTCGTCTTCGCCCCCGCCTTGCCCGAGCTGGCGAACGGGCGCACGACAGGGCGCTTGCCGCCGTTCTTGCTTCCCTCCTCGCCGCCGCCCGGCGGGTCGCTGAGGAATCGGGCGATGACGCTCTTCGAAGCATCCATCGAGACGGTGCACGTGGGTGTGGCACCGAAGGCCGCGCACGCGCCGCCCCAGCCCTGGAAGAACGAGCCCGGCAGCGCCGAGGCGGTAAGCGTGACCGTGGTACCGGCGGCGAACGGCGCGGAGCAGCTCGGGGTGCAGGCGATGCCCGGCGCGTCGCTCTTGACGGCGCCCTGGCCTTCGATCGAGATGGCCAGCGTGTGCTGCATCGCCGACGGGCTCGTCGGGGTCGGGGCCGGCGTCGGGGTCGGCGTCGGGGTCGGCGTCGGTGCCGGGGCGGACGCGTCCTTTGCGAAGCGGACGGACACGTTGCGGGCGGCGTCGAGCGTGACCGTGCAGGTCGGCGCCGTGCCGGCCGGCGCGCAGTCGCCGCCCCAGCCTGCGAAGGAGGAACCGGCGGTCGCAGCGGTCTTCAGCGTCACCTTCGTACCGGCCGGAAACTGCACCGAGCAGCCGGGCGCGCACGAGACGCCGGCGGGGTCGCTCGTGACCTGGCCATCGCCGTCGACCGAGACGGACAGCGTGTGCTTCACGGGCGCGTCGGCCTGGAACGGGATCGAGTAGGACCAGGCGCCGGTGTCGGGCGCGTAGTCGAAGTACTCGTTGGCTGAAGTCGAGCCCACGTACGTCGCGGTGATGTAGAAGCCAAGGTCGAGCGTGCCGTTCAGCTCGCTGCGGTTGATCGTGACGACGGGGCCCTGGTCGAACTTCCACTGGAGGGTCTGCGCCTTCACGGTCGTCCAGGCACTCCCGCTCCACACGTAGTAGTAGGCGAGCTGCTCGTCGCCGACGATGACGATCGCGCGCTCGATGCCGTACGCGTTGCCCGTGGAGGGCTTGCGGTCCGTGTCGATGCCGATCGTGTAGGAGTCGCCGGCGATGAGGGCGTCCGAGCCCGGCGTATGGACGTCGAAGGTGACGTCGCCGGCAGCGGTGTTCGAGACCTGGACGTGGGTGACGTCGGCAACTGCGCCGTTCTGGTCGTCGCCCGCGGCGTCCATGTACGTGGCCTTGCTCGGCAGCACGCCCGCGGCTGCTACGCCGGGCAGCAGGGCGGCGACGCCGATGACGAGAGCGATGAAGATGATGAGACGAGCCTGCATGGTGGCCTCCTTGGTCGCGTTCATGCGACGAAGGGTCGACCGGGGCGCTCAACGGCCCCTCAAGCCCGCCTCAAGGCCTGGCCGTGCTCACCCGTGCGGGTTGCTACTTGCCGTCGGGCTCGGGCTCGCGGGTGATCGGCGAGCGGATCTTGAAGCCGATCGTCTGCTTGCGGCGCCGCTGCTCGGGGGAGGGCGGCTGGGAGGCGGCCGCGGCGGCGCGCTTCTCGTCGAGCGACTCGGCGGTCAACCCGGCCCGCAGCCAGCCGACGAGCACGGCCGCACGGACGTCCACCGGCGCGTCCGCCGAAACGCCCTGGACGACGATGCGGTCGAACTCCCCGGCGAGCCCGGGCTCTTGCTCGCCGAGCAGCGTCCGCACCTCGTCGACGACTGCGCCGACCTGGACCGCGAGCGCCTCGTCCGCGCCGGCGCCGCTCGTGCGCGCAGTGTTGAGCAGCTCGTCCGCGATCCCCTGGAGTCGGAGGAGCTTCTTCGTCGCCTCCCACGGCAGCGTCATGCCCGGAGTCTAGGGGTTGGGGCTCGAGCGAGCGGACGCACGGAAGCTCGCTCGCTGCCGCCCGGGTGGCCGGCACAGGCCGTACTCGCCTCGGCGGCGCCGATGCGCTCGAGACGGCACTCGTCTCCTCGGGGGCGAAGCGTCATTCCAGCACGACCCTCTAGAGTCGCGACCCGTGGAGTTCCGGATCCTGGGACCGCTCGAGGTGGTGGACGGCGGCGCAGTCCTCCCACTCGGGGGCGCAAAGCAACGCGCCCTGCTCACGGTGCTGCTTCTGAACGCCAACCGGGTCGTCTCCACCGACGGCCTGATCGACCAGGTCTGGGGCGAATCCCCGCCGGAGACGGCGCCGCACGTCGTCCAGGTCTACGTCTCCCAGCTCCGCAAGGCCCTCGGGAGAGAGCGTCTCGTCACCCGCAGCCCCGGCTACTCCGCCCAGCTCGATCCCGGCGAGCTCGACCTGACGCGCTTCGAGTCGCTGCTCGCGGAGGGTCGCGACGCACTGGCCGCCGGTGACGCCGGAGCCGCGGCACGCTCGCTGCGCGAGGCGCTCGGACTCTGGCGCGGGCAGGCGCTCGCGGAGTTCGCCTTCGAGCCGTTCGCGCAGAACGCGATCGGGCGCCTCGAGGAGCTCCGACTGGTCGCGCTCGAGGAACGCATCGAGGCGGACGTCGCGCTCGGCCGCCACGCGGCGGTGGTGGGCGAGCTCGAAGAGGTCATCCGGGGCTACCCGTTGCGGGAACGGCCGCGCGCCCAGCTCATGCTCGCTCTCTACCGCTCGGGGCGCCAGGCCGAGGCCCTGGAGGCCTACCAGGACGCGCGCCGGGTGCTCGTGGAGGAGCTAGGCATCGATCCGAGCCCGGCGCTCCAGCGACTGGAGAAGGCCATTCTGAACCAGGATCCGGAGCTCGACACCCCTGCGCCCGGGGCACGCCGCGCCTCGGCACGCGCGCAGACGCCGTCGCGGTCGATTCTCGTGGTGCCGCGTGGCGACGAGGAGTTCGAGGCGCTACTCGCCGTGGGACGGGCTCTGGCCCGCTCGCGCAGCCCCCACGAGCTGGTGCTCGCGCAACTCGCCTCCCCGGATGAGCTCGGCGAAGCCCTGCGGGCCGTGCAGGCGCGCCGCGCCGCGCTTCAAGACGATGGCGTCACGGCGCGCGCGACCGCCTTCACGACTGATGCCTGGGAGGAGGACGTGGCGCGGCTCGCGCAGCAGCAGGACGTCGACCTCCTGCTCGTGGACGAGCGCGCCCCGGAGATCGCGGAGCGGCTCCAGGCAGGCCCCCTGCGTACAGTGCTCGAGGACGCGCCCCCGGACGTGGCGCTCCTCGCGGCCGGCGAGCCCGGGACGGCGGGGCCGGTCTTCGTCCCCTTCGGCGGAGGCGAGCACGAGTGGGGTGCACTCGAGCTCGGAGCGTGGCTTGCAAGCGCACTCGACGTGCCTCTGCGCCTGCTCGGCACGGAGGCGGACGAGTCGGAGGGGCGCCGGGACGCGAGCCGCCTGCTGGCGAGCGCCGCGCTTGCGGTTCAGCAGCTCGCCGGCGTGCTCACAGAGCCGGTGCTCGTGCCCGCGGGCGCGGAGAGCATGGTGGAGGCCTGCCGTGACGGGGGCTGGCTCGTCGTCGGGCTGTCGCCGCGCTGGCGGCAGGAAGGGCTTGGCGCGCCGCGCGCGAAGCTCGTCGCGGATGCACCCGTGCCCACGCTGCTCCTGCGACGCGGCGTGCGTCCGGGCGGGCTCTCCCCCCAGGCAGGGCTGACCCGTTTCACCTGGTCGCTCGAGAGCGGCGTAAGCCGGTAGCGCGGCCTCGACCAACGTCGTCACGCTGGCGCGGCACCACCGCTGCGGTCGGCGTCGGGTGTGGGCCGGATCGCACGGTCAATCGCTGAGCCGCGCGTCGATCCGCGCGGCCGCCTCGGTGTCGCCCTCGCGCTCTGCGAGCCGCTTCGCCCGGCGCAGGAGCTCCGCGGCCTCGGGCTCGGCCGCACCGTCGGCGGCCCGCTCCAGCAGCGCGACAGCCCGCCGCAGGTCGCCGCCCTCCGCGTGCCAGCGGGCGAGCGGCTCCAGGCGGCCGTCGAGCGATCCCCCATAGAGGGTCTCTGCGGCGGCGGCCACTGCGCCGGCAAGCTCGCGCCGGCGCGCGGGAGTCAGCGTCGAGAGCGCCGCGTCGTGAAGCAGACCGTGCTTGAACGCAAGACTCGGCTCGGGGAAGCGGCGCACCTCCCGCACGATGCCGGCTCGCAGCAGGAGACCCAGGGCGCCCTCCACGTCCTCGGCGGCTCCGGCGGCCCGCAGGAGGCCGAGCGGGAACTCACGGCCGATCACCGCCGCGACCTGAGCGACGCGCCGTGCCTCCGGGGGCAGGTGGTCGATACGCGAGACGAGCAGATTCTCGAGCGCCGGCGGCAGCAACGCCTGTGAAGAGACGGTCAGCGTCCAGGTGCGCCTCCGGGCCAGCCCCCCTCCTTCCACCAGCGCGCGCATCAACTCCTCGAGGTAGAGCGGGTTGCCTTCTGCGCGTGCGACGAGCTCGTCGGCGGTCGGCTCGTCCACACCGCCCGGAAGCAGCATGTGGAGGAGCGCCCGCGCGTCCTCGTCAGCGAGGGACCCGAGGGCAAGCTCGAGAGCGCGGTGCGAGAATCCGGAGAGCACGTGCGAACGTAGGTCCGCTCCCGGTGAGCCGGGGTCGAGCCGGAGCGTGGCCACTACGAGCACGGGCGCACGATCGGTGAGCGTCAAGAGCTCGGCCGCGAGCGCGCGCGTCGCTTCGTCCGCCCAGTGGACGTCCTCGAGCGCGAGCACGACCGGCCGCTCCGCCGCTAGCGCCTCGAGCCACTCGGCGTACGCAGCAGCGGCGCCGCCGAGGGGGCCCTCGTCCCGCGCTTCGCCCTCCTCCAGCCGCAGCCGCAAGACGCGGGCAAAGCCGACGAGCACCTCGGGGGCGCGGTCTCCGAGCACGGCCGCGAGCTTGGCGCGCGCCTTCGTGCGCACCACCACCTCGGGCGCGCCGATGTCCGCGTCGAGCCACCGGCGTAGAAGCTGGACAAACGGCCAGCCGGCGAGACCGCCGTACGAGAGACACTCGCCCTCCAGCCACGTGACTCGATCGCCGGCGAGGCGCTCCACCTCGGCGAGCAGGCGTGTCTTGCCGATGCCGGCCTCGCCGGTGATGAGCAGCACCTGTCCGCGACCGGCCTCGACGAGCTCGCCGACGACCTCGCGAAGACGGTCGAGCTCGGCCTCGCGCCCGACGAGCGGGCCAGTGGCGGCCGTCCGCGCCCCCCCGAGGGGCCGGAGGAGCCGCCACGCGGCGACCGCGTCGGCCCGGCCCTTGACCTCGACGGCGCCCAGGGGCTGGAGCTCGAAGCGGGACGCCAGGCGGCGGGCCGTCGCCTCACCGATCACGATCGAGCCGGGCGCCGCGGAGGACTGAAGTCGCGCCGCGACATTGGTGGCGTCGCCGAGCGCGACCGGTTGGGGGTCGGACCCCCCGACGACCCCGACGGCAGCCTGGCCGCCGTTGATCCCGACGCGTACGTCGAAGTCCTCGATCCCCCACGCGCCGCGGATGTCCTCGGCGTACTCGCGCACGACCCCGAGGATGCGCAGCGCCGCTCGCGCGGCCCGCTCGGGATCGTCCTCCCGAGCGGTCGGCACGCCGAAGTACGCGCAGATGCCGTCGCCCATGTAGGCCTGCACGAGGCCGCCGTATTCTTCGACCGCGCGCGCCAGGCGTGTGACGCACTCGCCGACGAGCGCCTTGACCTCGTCGGGTGCTAGCCGCTCGCCGAGCGCGGTCGAGCCGACGACGTCGGCGAACAGCGCGGTGACGGGCCGCAGCTCGTCCCCGGACGGCGCAGCCTGTCCCCCGGCGACTGCGCCCCCGCAGTCGGGGCAGAACCGAGCGCTCTCCGGGAGGGGCGTTCCGCACGTAGCGCAGACGCCGCTCACGCGCGGACGGCGACGCGGAGCAAGTTCGCGAACGCGACCGCGGTCCCGGGCCGGCGCTCGGGCTCCTTGGCGAGCCCCTGGAGGATCACCCAACCGAGGTCGGCGGGCAGCTCCGGGCGCACGCCGACCGGGTTCTCCGGCTCGTCCTCCATGTGCGCGACGGCCACCTCGAACATGTTGCGGTCTGCGAACGGCGCCGCGCCTGTCGCGCACTCGTAGGCGACGCAGCCGAGTGCGTAGATGTCGCTCGCGGGCGTGGCCTCGCCGCCCGTGATGAGCTCGGGCGCGATGTAGTCGAGCGTCCCCATTACCTGGCCCGGGCGGGTCAGCACCGTGTATGCGCGGCCCTTGGCGAGGCCGAAGTCGGTCAGCGCCGCCTTGCCGCCCGCTCGCAGCATCACGTTCGAGGGCTTGACGTCACGGTGTACGACGCCGTGGCGGTGGAGCGCGTCGAGTCCCCCCGCGATGTCGCCGACGATGCGTACGACGTCGGCCACGGGCAGAGGACCCCCGCCCTCGAGAAGATCTTCGAGGGTCCCTCCATCGACGTACTCGACCGCGAGATAGTGGACACCCCCGGCCTCGCCTCCCTCGAGAATGGGAACGAGCCCGGCGGCCTGCACCTCGCTGGCGACGCGAACCTCGCGCTGGAAGCGCTGCTTGTAGACGTCGTCACCCGAGAGCGCACGCCGCAGCACCTTGAGCGCAACGACGCGACCGTCCCCCTCCTCGTAGGCCCTGAAGACGACGCCCATCGCGCCCTCGCCGAGCACCGAGTCGAGCCGGTAGCGTCCTACGCGGTCGCCCGGCCCGAAGTCGACCCCCGCCGCCTCCACGGCTAGCGCGACTCGAGGGCGCGCCGCAGCCGCTCGACGCGCGGGTCGTCCGGCGCGAAACCGCCGCGCTCGAGGAGCTCGGCTGCCTGCTCGAGCACCCCCGCGTCCTCCCCGCCCCCGGCCTGCTCACGCGCGAGTTCGGTCGACCACTCCTGGCTGTTCTTCCGGTTCGGCTCACGCTGCACCGCCGGGACGCTAGACCGCCGGCTGCGACGTTTCAACCGGCGACGGCGAAGCTTTTCGTTTTCCGCAAGTAGCAGTACACTCGAAGTGTCTTTGTAACCGCGGGGACGAAGGGAACGGACGTGGAAAACGGGGTCTTCTGGCGGCGCGCACGCGCCGTCGCGGCGTTCGGACTGGCTGCGTCCGCCCTCGCCGGCTGGCTGGTGGCAGCCGACGGCTACGGGCCGACGCCGGCACAGGCGTCGGCATCGAAGACGGTCGACGACGAGACCGGTGACGCCGGCCAGGCCGGCGACGTCACACGGATCGTCATCTCGAACGACGACAACGGCCTGATCACGGTCAGGATCACGTTCGCCAACCGGCCCGCGATCGGCGACGAGGGAGTGACCGTCTTCCTCGACGGCGACAAGAGCACCTCCACGGGGTGCAACGGCTCGGAGTACAAGCTGCGCTATTTCGGCTCCTCGTTCCCGAAGTACGCGGTCGACCGCTGCGACGGCGCCACGTTCACCGAGAACGTCTCGGCACCCAGCTTCGGCGGCTCGTTCGACGGAGCGACGCAGACGATGACGCTGAGCGTCAACCGCGCCGATCTCGGCGGCACGCTCGGCTTCTACTCGTTCGTCTACACGGCGGCGAGTGCGGGGCCCGGCAACGACTATGTGCCGAGCGACGCGCCCGCAGGTAACCGCATCGACTACACGATCGTGCTCGCGCCGCCGCCCCCGCCGCCCGATACAACGCCTCCGACGACCCCGGGCAACCTCCGAGCGTCCGCCAGCTCGACGACGACGGTCGCCGTCACGTGGGACGCGAGCACCGACAACGTCGGGGTCACGGCGTACCAGCTCTTCCGCAACGGCGCGCATGTCGCGACGCCGACGGCGACGTCCTATTCGGACAGCGGTCTGAAGGAGGGGCAGACGTACCGCTACGAGGTGCGTGCGCTCGACGCGGCTGGGAACACGAGCCCGCTGTCGGCGCCCGCGACGACGACCACGCCCGAGCCCGACTCGGACGGCGACTCGGTCGTCGACAGCGTGGACGAGTGCGACGCCGTCCGAGGTGGCACGTACGACAAGGACGGCGACGGCTGCCCGGGACCGTTCGCACGGCTACGCTTCACGAGGCTTTACCGCGCGATCGCAGTCTCAGGATCCCCCCTTCTGACGGTCAAGCGCCTGGTGCTGCTCCAGCTCGCCCCGGGGACGGTGGTGACGGTCTCGCACCGTTCATTCGGACGCGAGCGGCTCGTCGCCCGGTCGGAGGCGGTCGCTAGCCGTAAGCTGCGCAACCGCAAGTTCCGCCTACGTGAAACAGTCCACGTCCGCGCGATCAAGCCCGGAATGATCGGTTATGACCTCGATCTGCGGCTGCGGGACAACGAGGCGCTGCGGCTGCGATGCATGCCAGCGGTCGGTAAGCAGACGCCGACTCTCTGCAAGCGCATCAACCTCGGGCGCTAGTGCGCGGGCGCGCGATCGCAGCGTGGTCGGTCGGTGCGCTCGCCGCACTTGGTCTCTTCGCAGGTGGATTCGCGCTCGGCACGCATCCCTCGGACGAAGGATCGGCCCCATCCGCGACGGCCTCGACAGCAGCCGATCTCGTCAAGCTCACCGGCGGCGCTCCGGTCGTCCGCGCGCCGGCGTTTGCAGGAACCATCCCGGCGCTCGCCCGCATCGCGACGCGCGCCCCGGCTTCGCCGCCGTCGGGCGGCGGGGGCGGTGTGATCTCGCCGACTACGACGCCGCCCACGACGCCGCCCACAACGGCGCCGCCGACGAAGCCGCCGACCACGACGACCACGGTCATCGGGGGCTGAGCCGCCCTACACTCGCCAGCGTGCTCGCTCCGGGTGCGACTATTGCCGGGTATCGGATCGACCGCCTGCTCGGCCAGGGCGGAATGGGTGCTGTCTACGAAGCGACGCAGCTGTCGCTCGAGCGCACGGTTGCGCTGAAGCTGATCTCGAACGAGCTGGGCGACGATCTCGAGTTCCGTGAGCGCTTCCGGCGCGAGGGACAGCTCCAGGCGGCGATCGAGCATCCGCACATCGTCACGGTCTTCGAGGCGGGCGAGAGCGAGCACGGGCTCTTCCTCGCGATGCGCCTCATCCGCGGGTCGAACCTGCGCGACCTGATCGTCGGGCGCGAGCTCGACCCCCGCGACGCCGTCACGCTGCTGAGCCAGGTCGCCGACGCCCTCGACACCGCGCACGAGAGCGGCCTGATCCACCGCGACGTCAAGCCCGAGAACATCCTCGTGAGCGAGAACCGCCGGCACGCGTACCTCGCCGACTTCGGTGTTACGAAGGCGCAGAACCGCGCGACGGCGTTGACGCAGACGGGACGGATGATGGGCACACTCGACTACATCTCGCCCGAGCAAATCCGAGGGGAGCCTGCGTCCGCGCGCAGCGACGTGTATTCGCTCGGCGCCGTGCTCTACGAGGCTCTGACGGGCTCCGTGCCGTTCCCGCGCGAAACCGATGCAGCCGTCCTCTACGCCCACATCTCGGACCCACCGCCGGCTGTGAGCGGGCGGCGCACGGACCTTCCCGCCGCCCTCGATTCAGTCGTGACGCTCGCCATGGCAAAGCAACCGGATGCCCGGTACGCAACGGCGGGGGCGGTGCTTGCGGCAGCCAGTGAGGCCCTCGGAGCGCACGCGCGCGGCGCGGAGATGCCCCCCGGGCCGATCCGCGCACCCGAGGAGGCCGGCATCCGAAAACGCCGGCGCACGCCGCTCCCGCGTCCGACCGCGGCGACCCTGGCTCTCCCTCACAGCCGTCGAGGCCGCTTCGCCGTCGCCGGCGCGGCCGCGGCCGGCCTCGTCGCCCTCGCCGGGGGCGGCTACCTCGCGGGCGGCGCAACATCCCGCGAGGAAGCGGACGCGCCGGCAAAGGGAGGGGCGGCGGAGGGGAGCGGCATCTTGCTCAGGTATCCGGCCGGATGGGAGCGCGTGCCCGGGGCTGCGGGGACGGTCGCGGGCGTCCGCTTTCGCGACGGCTTCGTGCTGCGGAGTGCGTCCCGTCGCGTGCGACTAACGGCAGGAACGACCGACGCGCGCCGACCATCGTTCCTGCCTCGAGCGCTGGCCCCCGCGAGCGGGGTAGCAAAGCGGTCCCTGGTGCGTCTCGGAGACAACTCGGCGTACCTGTACCGCGGCGTGCGGACAAGCCTCACCCTCCTCGTCGCGCCGCGCGCGAACGGAGCATCTACGTTCGCCTGCCAGGGCTCGACCGCCGCTCGGCGGGCGTGCGAGCGCGTGGCGGGAGGCGCCCGCCTTTCCGGCAACCTGCTCGACGTCGTCCCTAGGCGCCCCGACGCGGCACGGCTGAGCGCCACCGCAATGGCCATCGCCGCGGGCCGCCGACGCGCCGTCTCGGGGCTCGCCTCGGCTCGCGGGCCGGCCGCCCAGGCGCGAGTAGCACGCGCTGCCGCCGCGGCGTACCGAAAGGCCGCGGGCTCGCTGGCGTCCAACGCCTTCGCGCCGGTGATCCGGCCCGAGATCCTCACCCTGCGCAAGGCGCTACGCAGCGCGGCAGACGAGTACTCCGCACTGGCGTCCGCCGCGGACGATTCGAACGCGAGGGCATACGCGTTAGGCCGCGGGCGGCTCGCGGCCGCCGAGCGCAGGCTCGCTCGGGCGTTCACGGCTTTCGAGCGCTACGGGTTCGACGTACGCTCCTCCTGAGCGGTCAACCGGCGTGCCGCCCCCTCCTGCAAGGTGCCTTACCCCGCGACTCCAGCCTCCACCTCCTCTCGCTTCAGCGTCCGTCCGTCCGGGGCGAGCTGGATGACCTCGAAACGGAGCGAGGAGCGTTCGGCGTCTATGCCATCCGTGGTGGCGATCCGCACGGGTGCACCGCCGGCTACCGGATAGACCTCGAAGTAGCCGTCGCGCTCGACCGCCACCCAGCCGGCGCCCTCGAGCGGCTCTATCCACGTGAAGCCCACTGCGCGTCCCTCCGCGTCCACGCAGTTCGCAAGGTCGAGGCGTGGATCTGTGAGCACTCCGGAGCGCCGCTTCCCGGCAGCGCCCCCGCACCAGCGCGCGCCGCCTTCCCGGGCGCCGGCGGCCGCGTCACAGGCTGCCAGGAGCGGGCCTGCGACGAGTGTTAGGCTGCGGCCCTCGGTCCCGATGCGCTCCACAGCGCGAGCCGCCTGCTGGACGAACGAGCCGAAGCTGCGCAGGCACCGCCGCGCGTTGAGCTGATCCCGCGGATCGAAGACTCGCGCGCGGGTCATCACCGGGTTGCTCAGGCGTGCGAGCGCTGCCGGGGCGGCGGGAGGACGCGAGCCGTCCACGAGCCGCTCCGGTACCTCGTTCGTGTGTCCGCCTCCGCACGCGGCCGCCAGGAGGAGGAGCGCGGTGGCGACGACCACACGCCGCCACCGCTGCTCAACGCGGGCTAGGCGTCCCACCCCAGCCGTCTCACGCCCCCGTAGTCAGAGTTCCCGCGGTACGTCCGCGTCCAGACGTTCGTGCCGTAGGCCTCGCCCTTCGCTTCCACGATCTGGTCCGTACCGTCGGCGTTCCTCGCGTAGATCATGCCGATGTGGTACGAGCTCGCGAGCGCGTCCATCCGGATCAGCCCGCTCTTCGCGTACGTGACGTGGGGCGCGCCGCTGCCCACCTTGTAGCTGTAGGACGAGTACGGACCGTGCACGAAGCGCAGCATGTTCCACTGCCAGGCGGCCTTGTCCGAGGTGTTTTCCGATTCGCGCCAGACCTTGAACGTGAATCCCGAGCAGTCTCCGCCCTCGCCTCGCGTGTAGGGGTCTTGGGTCTGGTCGCCGGGCGCATCGTCGACGTCGTTGTTGTTCCAGCACCCGCCTCCCCACTGGTAGCCCTCCCAGCGAGCCCGTAGAGCCACGTCGATCGAGCCGTCACGGGTGAAGTAGGGCGTGTACTGCGGCGGGTTGGAGTTGCAGTAGGCGCCCACGAAGTTCGTGTGGTAGCCGAGAGCGATCCCGGCGGCCACGAGCGCGGCGGTGAAAGCGCCGACGAAGGCCACGATCCCGACGGTCGCCGATCGAGTTGTGCGTGACACCACGTCACCTCCAGGTCGAAGCGGTCCACGTGAGCTCCCCGGCGGTCCGAGCCGAGGCGGTACAGCGACCCGCCGGCCAGCCGGAAGCGCGAGAGCGGTGCCGTCTCGGCCCAGTCGGCCGAGGCCACCGTGAAGCGTGAGCGAATTCCGGCCTCGCCCAGCACGAGTACGACGAACTCGTCGCGGCCCTCCTTGTAGACGCGCTGCACGACGACGAGGCTCTCGCCGAGCGGCTCCGCGAGCTGCACCTCACCGAGCGGTGTCGTGCTGCGCACACGCCACGTGCGCTCGACGCCGGAGGCGCCGATCAGTGCGGCCCGCAGCTCGTTCCTCACGAGCAGCACGGACACCCGCCGGCCGTCCTCCAGCGGCTGCGCGGGCTCGCCCGCCGCGCGCTGGGCGGCACGGCCGAGGGTCGTCGCGGCCGCCGTCGCCGGCAGCCACTCCTCGGACGGGTACTGCTTGACGACAGGCCCGGACGGGACGAGCCGGACCTGCGACGCCGTGCGCTCGGCGAGCGGCACGACCCGCGTCTGCTGCCCCCCGGAGCTGAACGCCCGGAGGAGCGGACTCCCCGGTCCGGCCGTCTCGAGCACCCAGGCAGTGCCGTCCCGGGCCACGGCGAGATCCGCGATCGTGCCGTTGATCCCGAGCGGCACCGCCTCGGACCGCGTGCGACGCCGGTCGACGATGAGCGCCCGGCGGTTCACCTGGTCGAGCACGGTGAGCGTGCCCCCGTCGGAAACGTCGAACGCAGAGGGGCCGATGGGCTGCGTTTCCGGACCGCCCTCGAGGCCGACCTGGTTTGCGCCGTCGCCCCAGCCTGCAGCGAAGACGCGCTCGGTTGCCGCGATTGTGCGCCCGAACGCGTGAACACCCAGGTCGACCACTCTGGCACCCCGGATCGGCAGGCTGCGTTGCGGCGCCGCCGCACCGCCGCCAGGAACGGTCAGCGCCGCGCCGGTCTGCCGGTTGCGAACCACGGCGTAGTAGTCGAAGCCGCTCGGATCCGCGGCCAGCGCAGCTGGAACGCGCGCGACGTAGCGGCCCTCGGGCGCCCCTTCGTCGAGCACGAGCGGCAGCTCGCGGAACGGGCCCGCAGCCCCTCTGCGCACGAAGACGCTCCCGCTAGCGTCGCAGGGTGCTCCTTCGTGCCCGTCGGGCGGCGGACAGTAGATGTCGTAGCGCAGCTCGACCGGCTCGCCGGGCACCGTCAGGAGCGCCGGGACGTGGGCAGCGTCGATGAGCCGCGCCGGATCGAGGCTCGGCCGGTCGTTGGCATCGCCCTCGGCCGCCGGCGAGGCGAAGAGGAGCGCACCGCCGACGATAGCGCCCGTGCAGATGCCGAGCACGGCGGCGAGCGCCGCGCGTCTCGAAGAGCCTGAGGCTCGCATGCTTCCCTCCTTCCGTTGACCGCCGGCGCGCCGTGCGGATGTTGCCTCTACTGTAAACAGCGAGAGTTGGGCTCCGCTAGTCGCTCTTTCGGCCCTGTCCGTACGGGCCATGCCCACCACAATCGGCCCGTTGGGGCGGCGCGAGACGACGCCATGAGCAGGCGCAACACGCCCGTTCGGATCCTGTAAAACCGGTTCCGCTCCGGCAACAACCCGGCAGGGGTGGCCGTCTGAATCGTCGAAAACCAGCCAGGACCGTCCCACTAGCCGAGGAGATCCATGAAGAGGGTCGCTGTTCTCGCCGTGCTGCTCGTCGCGCTGAGCGCGCTCGCGCCGGCCGCCGCCACCGGTGCGCGCGGGCTGCTCGTCGGCCTGTTCGACGAGTCCGAGACGCTGGGCTACCCCGATCGCTCCTTCCCGCTGCTGAAGACGCTGCGCGTCCAGGCGATCCGCTCCAACCTCTACTGGGGAGGCCCGATCGGCGTCGCGACGAGACGCCCCGCCCAGCCCGCGAACCCTGCCGACCCTGCGTACGACTGGGTCCCCTACGACCGCATGGCGCGAGAGGCCGCCAAGCAGCGCATCAAGGTCGTCTTCTCCATCTACCGGACACCGGCCTGGGCCGGCGGCGGCCCGCGCGGCAACCGGGCCCCACGGGTGGCCCGCGACCTGCGCAACTTCGCGTACGCGGCGGCGAAGCGCTACAGCGGCAGCTTCGTCCCCGACGACAGCAACCCCGAGACTCAGGACGTGGCGCTGCCCGCCGTCCGTCACTGGCTGGCCTGGAACGAGCCCAACAACCCCCTGTTCCTCCACCCGCAGTTCAAGCGAGTCGGCAGCGGCAAGAAGCGCCGCTGGATCGCGCAGAGCCCCCGCGACTACGCACGCATCTGCGCGGCGGTCTACGCGGGCGTCCACGCCACCCTCCTGCGTGCCGAGAAGGTCGCGTGCGGCGTGACTGCGCCGCGCGGCAACAACATCGCCGGACGCGCGCGCGGCTCGATCGGGCCGATCGCGTTCCTGCGCGGGCTCAGAAAGGCGGGCCTGCGGCGCTTCGACGCCTACGCCCACCACCCCTACTACGGCAAACCCTCCGAGACCCCCGCCTCGAAGCCGAAGGTGAACCTCGGCAAGCGCGGCCGCATCGCCCCGCCCGTCATCCTCGGCAACATCAGCGACCTGGTACGGGAAGTGACCCGCCTCTACGGCCGCAAGCGCATCTGGATCACCGAGTACGGCTACCAGACCCGTCCGCCGGACCGGCTCTTCGGCGTCACGTACTCCAAGCAGGCGCGCTACCTGCGCCAGGCCTACGCGATCGCCCGGCGGCACCCCCGCATCGACATGATGCTCTGGTTCCTGCTTCGCGACCAGCGGGCGCTGGGCGACTGGCAGTCGGGGCTCATGACCTTCAGGGGCAAGCGCAAGCCCGCCTTCGGCGCCTTCCGCCTCATGCCTCGCTAGCAACCCTCCTAGAGCGGCAGGTAGCGCACCGGTTCCCCCCCGGCGAGCTCGCCCTCGCCGCGAGGGACGAGCACCAGCGCGTCGGCGCCGGCCGCCCGGGCGATCATGTGCGACTCCTGTCCGGCGAGCGGCTCGAGCGCGCCGCCCATCGTGCGCGCCCGTACGAGCTCATCCCGGGCGGCATTACGACGCACCGGCCGTGCCAGGGTTCCGTCGCGGAAGGGCGGGCGTGGATCTGCGAGACCTTGCAGGGCGGCCAGCGCCGGCCGTACGAACAGCTCGAAGCAGACGAGCGACGAGACAGGGTTCCCGGGTAGGCCAAAGACGAGCGTCTCGCCCCGCACGCCGAACCAGACCGGCTTGCCGGGCTTCACCGCCACGCGCCAGAAGATCTCCTCGACGCCGAGCTCCGCCCCGACGGTGCGGACGAGGTCGTGGGGCCCGACCGACACGCCCCCCGAGGAGACCACCACGTCGCGCTCGAGAGCGCGCGCCAGGGCCTCGCGGTGCGAGGCCCCGTCGTCTCCTACCGCCGCCAGCGGCGCCGGCACGCCGCCCGCGGCCACCACCTGGGCAGCCAGCATCACCCCGTTCGCGTCATAGATCTGCCCCGGAGCGAGCGGCTCGCCCGGCGGGCGCAGCTCCGTGCCGGTGGCCAGGACGGCGACGCGCGGCCGTCGCGCGCACCGCACGCCGGCGACGCCCGCGGCCCCGAGCGCACCGAGTTGCGCGGGACCCAGGCGCGTGCCGGCCGGGACGACTTCGTCCCCCGCACGAAGGTCGCCTCCCCGCGGCCGCACGTGTGCGCCCTCGGCAACCGCGTCGGAGACGCGCAGGGAGCCGTCCAGCTCCTCCACCACCTCGAGCTGCACGACCGCGTCGGCGCCGGCGGGCACCACGCCGCCCGTAGCGATCGCCATCGCCTCCCCGGGCTCCAGCGCCCGGGAGGCGGGCAGGCCGGCCGCGATGCGGGCCACGACCGGCAGCTCACCCGGGGTGTCTCGCGAGCGCAGGGCGTAGCCGTCCATCGCCGAGCTGTCGAACGGCGGCAGGTCGACCCGCGCGCGTGCGCCCTCGGCGAGCACCCGGCCCGCCGCGTCGGCTAGGGCGACATCCTCCAACGCGAGCGGTCGCGCCCGCTCCAGGATCTGCACCAACGCCTCGTCCAGCGACAGGAGCTCGGCCACAGCGCAACCGTAGTCGTCCCGGCAGCTCTCGCCTATACGCTCCCTGCCGTGGCGGTGCTCACGTCGCACGTCGACCGGACGGACGTCTTCCGGCAGCGCTCCGAGCGGATGGCCGCACTCGTCGCCGAGCTGCGCGAGCGCACCGCGCAGGCGGCAGCCGGCGGCGGAGAGCGCGCGCTCGAGCGGCACCGCTCGCGCGGCAAGCTGCCGGCGCGCGAGCGCATCGACCGGCTCGTCGATCCGGGCAGCGCCTTCCTCGAGCTCTCCGCGCTCGCCGCCTGGGACGTCTACGAGGGCCAGGCGCCGTCGGCCGGCATCGTGACCGGCATCGGCGTCGTCGAGGGTCGCGAGTGCGTGATCGTTGCGAACGACGCGACCGTCAAGGGCGGCTCCTACTTCCCGCTGACGGTCAAGAAGCACCTGCGCGCGCAGGAGGTGGCAGAGCAGAACCGGCTGCCGTGCATCTACCTGGTCGACTCGGGCGGCGCGTTCCTGCCCCTGCAGGCCGAGGTCTTCCCGGACCGGGAGCACTTCGGGCGGATCTTCTACAACCAGGCGCGCCTCTCGGCAGCCGGCATCCCGCAGATCGCGGCGGTGATGGGCTCCTGCACCGCGGGGGGCGCCTACGTGCCGGCCATGAGCGACGAGACGGTCATCGTGCGCGGCACGGGCACCATCTTCATCGGCGGCCCGCCGCTCGTGAAGGCCGCCACCGGCCAGGAGGTGACCGCGGAGGAGCTCGGCGGCGCGGACGTGCACGCGCGGCGCTCCGGCGTGGCCGACCACTACGCCACCTCGGACGAGCACGCGCTGGCGCTCGTACGGCAGATCGTGCGCAACCTGCATGGGCGCAAGGAGGCGCCGTGGGAGGTGGCCCGGCCCGAGGCCCCGGTGGCCGACCCCGAGGACCTCTACGGGCTCGTGCCCGAGGATCACCGCCAGCCGCTCGACGCCCGCGAGGTCGTCGCCCGCCTCGTGGACGGCTCGCGCTTCGACGAGTTCAAGACGCTCTACGGCGAGACGCTCGTCTGCGGGTTCGCGCGCATCGAGGGCTTCCCGGTGGGCATCCTCGCCTCGAACGGCGTCCTCTTCGCCGAGTCGGCCCAGAAGGGCGCGCACTTCATCGAGCTCTGCTGCAAGCGTCGTGTCCCGCTCGTGTTCCTCCAGAACATCACCGGCTTCATGGTTGGCGTCGAGTACGAGGCGGGTGGCATTGCGCGCGACGGCGCGAAGCTCGTCATGGCGGTCGCCTGTGCGGAGGTGCCGAAGTTCACGGTCGTGATCGGCGGCTCGTTCGGCGCGGGCAACTACGGAATGGCAGGCCGCGCCTACGGGCCGCGCCAGCTCTGGATGTGGCCGAATGCGCGCATCTCGGTGATGGGCGGCGAGCAAGCCGCGACAGTTCTGACGATGGTCGGCGACGCAGATCCGGAGGAGATCCGCGCCAAGTACGAGGCGGAGGGCAACCCGTACTACTCGACGGCGCGGCTGTGGGACGACGGCATCATCGACCCGCTCGACACCCGCCGCGTCCTGGCGCTCGGCCTCTCGGCCGCGCTGAACGCGCCGATCCCGGAGACGACCTTCGGAATCTTCCGCATGTAGCAGGCGCTTCGTGCGCGTCGATCCGGCCGTCACCCGCCGCCCGGTGTCCGGCGAAGAGGAGCTGAAGTTCCTCACTTCGGCGCCGCCCCGCCGCGGCTACGAGCCGCCGTCCTGAAGCCACCCGGTCTAGGCTCATCGCATGAACACGCTCGAACTCACAGACGAAGAGGTGGCGCTACTGCGCTCCGCGCTCCACTCGTACCTCGGAGACTTCGGCCACGACGAGGCCGACGTGCTGCGTCTGATCAAGCACCTCCTTGCGAAGCTGCCGGATCCTCACGCGTAGTGCTCGTTCGTATCGTCCTCTGGAACCTGGCCGATTCGAAGACGACGGTCGCCGAGCTGCGCCGCTACCTGCGCGACGAGTCGGTGGACGCATTCGAGGAGGTGCCGGGACTGCGCTTCAAGGCTCTGGATATCGGACGAGGCGACGGAGCGCTGGGGCGCGATCTACCTCTGGGAGTCGCACGAGGCGGCGCGGCAGGACCTCCCGAGCCGCGCGCGCGAGCTGATCGGGAAGGATCGCGACATCGGCGAGGAGTTCGACATGGAGGCCACGATCGAGGGGGAGTACGCCTTCGACCAGCTCTCGGCCTCGGGCTCGCCTTCGAGGACTAGCGGGAACTTCCGCACTTGTCTGTGCCGGATGTGTGCCGATTCAGAGGACGAGGGTCTCGGGGAACGTGGCACCGGCGGCGAAGCGCTCGAGGCGGTACGGCGACAGGTCGAGCGACGACTCCCCGTCGAGGAGCTCCTCTGCGACGGCCGCCCCTACCGCAGGCGCCTGCATGAAGCCGTGGCCCGAGAAGCCGGCGGCGATGTAGACATCCTCGGCGGCCGGGCCGATCACGGGGTGCGCGTCGGGCGTCATGTCGTACAGGCCGGCCCACGCGCGCACGACCGGCGCCCCTACAGCCGGCGGGTAGCGGCGGGCGAGGCGGGCGCGCCAGTCCTCCACGAGCGTCGCGTCCACCCACTCGCGCTCGCCCCACCGCGCGGCCGGCTCCGTCATCGCCAGCCGGAGGCCGCTGCCGACCCGCCGGAAGTGGAAACCCGTCTCGGTCTCGATCGTCATCGGCAGGTCGCTCGGCAGGCGCCCGACCGGACCGACGTCGGCGAGCTGCCGGCACAGCGGGCGGATCGGCAGCTCGACGCCCACGCGCGCGCCCGCTGCGGGCGAGGACGCACCGCAAGCAATCACGAGCATGTCGCGGTCAAGTGCCAGTGCGTCCGCGCCCTCTCGAACGTCCACTCCCCTTTCCGCCGCGCGGCGCACGAGCTCGCGCGTAACGCCCGCCGGATCGGCCACGCCGTCCTCACGGCAGACAACCGCGCCCAGCACGTCGTCGGTGGCCAGCCCACGGACGAATGACGCGTCCACGCTCTCGACCGGCACGCCCAGCTCACGCTGCACCACACGCCGCTGCTCCAGCGCGGCGAGGCCCTCCTCAGAGGTCGCGAGGAACAGATACCCGACCTGCTCGAAGAGCGGCGCGCCGAGCTCCTGAAAGAGCCCGATGCTCGCCTGCGCAAGCCGCACCTCGGCCGCAGTGGAGAACTGCTGGCGGACGCCGCCCATCGCCTTGCCCGTTGCGCCGCTCGCGATCGTGCCGCGTTCCGCCAGCACCACGCCACGGGCGCCGCGCCGCGCTAGGTGGTACACGATGCTCGCGCCGACGGCGCCGCCGCCGGCTACGACGATGCGAGCCACGGCCGCACTGCTTCGTCCAGCTCAACGCTTTCTGCCACCGTGAGCTGCCGCAGCGGTCGCCGTACGTCACCGCCGACCGGCACCCCGCGCCGCGCCAGGATCGTCTTCAGCGCAGCGTGCCGCGGAAAGCGCTCGACCGCAGCGCGCAGCTCGCCGCAGGCCGCTGCCCGCTCCCCGCTCCCGTCCCGCACGGCGGCAACGACCAGCTCGGGAAACGCGGCCGCGAGACCCGACACCGCCCCGGCCGCGCCGGCGCCGAGCCCCTCCGCGATCAGCGCCTCGGCCCCGACGAAGACGTCCAGACCCTCGAGCAGGTACGGCGCGACGCGGTCGAACGGCGCGTCGGAGACCTTGAGTCCGGCGAGGTTCGAGGCTCCTGTGCGCACCCGCTCCACGACCCGGACTGGCACCGCATAGCCGCTCGCGCCCTCGAACTCGTAGAGGTAGAACGGCACAGGCGCGCACGCCTGCGCGGCGCGCAGGAAGTGCTCGGCGAGTGCTGCGTCGTCGAGCCGGAAGTACGGCGGCGCGATCACCGCCACAGCGTCAGCCCCCGTCGCAGCCGCATGCTCTGCGAGCGCGACCGTGGCGGCCGTCGTCTGCGCTCCGCAGTGCACGGCGACGGCAAGCCGGCCGCGCGAGGCCGCGAGGAACAGCTCGGTCGCGCAGCGGCGCTCGTCGAGCGACAGCAGGATTCCCTCGCCGGTCGTGCCGAGCGCGAGTAGGCCGTCGAGACCGCCCGCGGCGAGGAAGTCGACATACGGCTCGAAGGCGCGCTCGTCGAGCGCGTCTCCACCGTTCCGAAGCGGCGTGACCGCGGCGGCCAACGCACCGTGCACTTCGCCACCATACGCGCGTGACCGCGACAGCGACCTGCGGCGTACGAGGCTCATGAAGCGCCTGCTGATCGTGGCGGCGCTGGCCCTGGTGCCGGCGGGCTGCGGCGGCACCGACTACGAAGCCGTGCCCGGCACGGAGCCTGCGCCGACCGTCACCGACGTGCTGAGCGGGTACTGCGGCCCGCAGGCCGAGCGGCCGCCTTGCGGCCCCGGCGTCGAGCCCGGAGCCCGGTACGAGTTCACGCTCTACACGCACTGTGGGATCGAGTACGCGCGCTTCGACGGTCGGTGGTGGTTGGCCGACCCGCCGCTCGACGACGGCTCGCACAACCCGCCGCGCGGCTGGGGCAACCCGTCGCAGCCGGGCACGATGGAGCTCGTGGCTCCTGACCGGGCGAAGTTCCGAGCCGAAGAGCTGTCCGCGACGTTTCGACCCGCTCCAGCGTCGTACGAGCCCCCCGGCTGCGCATAAGCTCCACGCCGTGGAAACGCTGCGCGTCGAACGGGACGGCGAGCTGCTACGCATCACGTTGGCCCGGCCCGGCCGGCGCAATGCCTTCGACGCGGAGCTGATCCGCGAGCTGCACGACGCGTTCGCGGACGTGGGCGACGCGCGGGTTGTAGTGCTCGCAGGCGAGGGCCCGAGCTTCTGCGCCGGCGCCGACATCGAGTGGCAGCGCGGGTCCATCGAGTTGACCTACGACGAGAACGTCGAGGACGCGCGGCACCTGTACGGGATGCTGCACGCGACCGAGACCTGCCCGGCACCGGTCGTCGCTCGCGTGCAGGGCCATGCGCTGGGCGGGGGCGCGGGGCTCGTCGCCTGCACGGATATCGCCATCGCCGCCGCTGATGCGACGTTCGGGTTCTCCGAGGTCAAGCTCGGCATCATCCCGGCCGTCATCTCGCCGTTCGTGCTGCCACGAATTGGCCCCAACGCGGCCCGGCGCTACTTCCTCACCGGGGAGCGGTTCGACGCCCAGACCGCGTGCCGGATTGGCCTCGTCCACGAGGTCACCTCCGATCTCGATGCCGCCGTCGAGCGCGTTATCGGCGAGTTGATGACGGCAGGCCCCGAGGCTGCGCGCGCCGCGAAGCGTCTCGTTCGCGAGGGGCCGAAGGGCGCGGCGACGGCCGACCTCACCGCGCGAATGCGCACGAGCGAGGAGGGCCAGGAGGGCCTGCGCGCGTTCCTCGAAAGACGCCCGCCTGCGTGGAAATCCGAAAGCTCCTCGTAGCGAACCGCGGCGAGATCGCCGTCCGCATCTTCCGGACGTGCCGTGAGCTCGGGATCGCGACCGTTGCCGTGGCGGCGCCAGACGACTGGGAGGCGTTCCACACCCGGGTTGCGGACGAGACGGCCGAGATCGCGAGCTACCTGCACCCCGAAGAGCACATCCGCGCGGCGAAGCAGGCCGGAGCCGACGCGATCCACCCGGGCTACGGGTTCCTGGCGGAGAACCCTGATTTCGCGGCGGCCGTGCAGGCGGCAGAGCTCATCTTCGTCGGCCCGACCGCAGAGGCGCTGCGGCTCGGCGGCGACAAGCTCGAGGCGAAGCGGATCGCGCAGGAGGCGGGCGTTCCCGTGGTGCCGACCGGCGAGCCGGGCGAGATCGGATTCCCGCTCGTGGTGAAGGCTACGGCGGGCGGTGGGGGCCGGGGCATGCGGGTCGTGCGCGACCCGCATGCGCTCGACGACGCGCTCGAGTCGGCGCGGCGGGAGGCCGTCGCGGCGTTCGGCGACGACCGCGTCTTCTGCGAGCGCTACATCGAGCGGCCACGCCATGTGGAGATCCAGCTTGTCGCCGGGTCGGACGGCGTGGTCGCCCTCGGGGAGCGCGACTGCTCGATTCAGCGGCGCCACCAAAAGGTGCTGGAGGAGTCGCCGGTGCTCGACGAGGAGCTGCGCGAACGCATGAGCAAGGCGGCGATCGCGTTCGCGCGGGCGATCGGCTACCGCAGTCTCGGTACGGCCGAGTTCATGCTCGCCGGCACCGACTTCTATTTCCTCGAGCTGAACGGCCGCATCCAGGTCGAGCATCCGGTGACCGAGCTCCTCACCGGGCGCGACCTCGTGGCTGACCAGCTACGGATCGCCACCGGATCGCCGCTCGACCCCGCAAGTAACAGTCTGTTACAAGGGCACGCGATCGAGGTACGCCTTTACGCCGAGGATCCACGCACGTTCCTGCCGCAGACGGGTCGCGTCGAGCGGCTACGGCTGCCGGAGGGGATCCGCGTCGACGCCGGGATCGAGGAGGGCGACGAGGTCGGCGTCGCGTACGACCCGATGATCGCGAAGCTGATCGCCCACGGCTCGACGCGCGACGAGGCGCTCGACCTCCTTCGCGACGCGCTCGCGGCGACCGAAGTGCGCGGCGTCACCACGAACCTGCCTTTTTTACGCTGGCTCGTCGCCCACCCCGCGGTGCGCGCCGGCCGCACGACGACCGCCTTTCTATCCGATTACCCGCCGCTTTCGACCTACCCGCGCGAGCCGAACGGCCCCTGGCGCGGCGCCTTCCGCCTGAACCTGCCCGCGCCGCAGCTCCACTCTCCGCCCGACGCGGACGCGGCCGTGCACGACCATGGCCCCGCCGGCGAGCAGAGCGCACTGACCGCACCGATGCCCGGCAAGGTGATCAAGGTTCTGACCGAACCGGGCGCCCGCGTGGAGCCCCGTGAGACCCTACTCGTGCTGGAGGCGATGAAGATGGAGACGCCGGTGGTCTCGCCGTACGCAGCTGTGGTGCAGGCCGTCCATGTGATGGAAGGCGATCTGGTCAGCGGCGGCCAGCTGCTCGTGGAGCTGGAGGAGTAGACAGATCTCGTCCCCCTCGCATCAGCCTCACGGCGACACGGTTGGCGAGCCTGATGCGTGCGTGGCTTCTCCTCGGCGAAGGGCGGGCTTGCCCCGCCGGGAGCCACACCGTGCGAAGTCGCGTGTGACCGGGTTCCTCGCCGCCGGCAGTCGTCATGGCGAAGCGAAGCGAGCCGGACTGCCGGCGGCAACGCCGGGAGCCACACGCGAAGTCGCGTCCCACTACCAAGCCCCGCCGGAAGTCGTCATGCCCAATGCAGGAGGGCGGACTTCCGGCGGTTAAAAGAGCTTCTGCAGCTTCATGGCGGCACCCATGTCGCCCTTCACTTTCAGCTTGCCCGTCATGTACGCGGTCGTCGGGTTCAGCTCGCCGGCCACGAGGCGCTCGAAGTTGTCGTCGGAGATGGCGATCATGCAGTCGGCATCTGTCCCGCCCTCCGTCACGTTCACGCCCACGTCCGTGACCTCGACCTTCCACATGCCGGCGCCGTCCACGTCGAACAGGTAGCTCGAGTTGATGCCGGCCGCCTTCTCGGCGTCCACCCTCGACTCAAGCGTCTCGAAGAACTCTCTCGCGCTCTGCGCCACGGTGCCTCCTGTCGTCGCCGGTGGCGGACGACCCTAGCGGAAGGCGGCCGTCAGCAGGCCGGCGAGTACCGGGCGATCAGCGCGTGCGAGAGCTGCCACTGCGCGCGCGTGATCTCGGCACGATTTTGTTCGAGAGCGGAGCGGCCGGCGCCCCCCGAGCGCAGAGCCTGACGCTGCCCCACGAGGCGCGACACGCGCTCGAACAGCACCTCAACTGTGGGCGAGCGATCCTCCTGCGCGGCGTGGGACTCGACGATGGGCATTGAGGTAATTGTCGGTGACAAATGGGGAGCGCGCCTACCCCCGCACGGGGGATTCTTTCGGCGTCGGCTAGCATCGCCCTCCGTGCGAGTCGAGGTGGCACCCCGTCGCGTCGAGTCGCTCTCGGGCGGCACGCTGGCCCTCCCGGCCACTGCGGACGGAGCGTCGGGTAGCGCGGCGCGGCTGGACGGGCGCATTGCGGTTCTCTTCACCGAGGGGGAGCTGCGCGGCGAGCCGGGCGAGATCGTCGTTCTGCACGGCGACGGTGAGGTTGGGGCACGACGCGTAGTCGCGGCCGGCGTGGGCCGCGCCGACGATCCGGACCACCTGCGGACGGCGGCCGCCGCGGCCGCCAAGTCGCTCGACCGAGTGGGCGGCACGCTCGCGTGGGCGCTCGATCCCGACCTGCCGATCGGACTGCCCGAGCAGGCCCGTGCGGTGGTGGAAGGCGTCGTGCTGGGCTCCTACGACCCCGGGATCAGGAAGACGGGCGAGCGGCGCCGTGCTCCCGACACGCTCGTCCTGCTCACGGACGACGCCACGGATGAGGTGCAGGAGACGGCACGGCGCGCAGCGGTCGTCGCGGACTGGGCGAACCGCGCCCGCGACCTTGCCAACGCGCCTGCCAACGAGCTCACTCCGGCGGCGCTTGCCGACCGCGCCGTGGAGTTTGCCGCGGGGCTCGACCACCTCGAAGCGACCGTGCTGGGCCCCGACGAGATCGAGGAGCTGGGCATGGGCGCCTTCGCCGGCGTGGCGGCAGGCAGCCACAATCCCGCCCGCCTGATCGTTCTCCGCTACGACTCCCCGGGCTCTGCCGAGGACACCGTGCTCGGCCTCGTGGGCAAGGCGGTCACGTTCGACGCCGGCGGCATCTCAATCAAGAAGGCGCTCTACATGGAGGACATGAAGGGCGACATGGCGGGGGGCGGATCGGTGATCACCGGCCTGGCGGCGATCGCCGAGCTGGGCCTACCTGTGCGCGCGATCGGCGTGGTGGCTGCCACCGAGAACATGGTCGGCGGCGGCTCGTTCCGCCCCGGCGACATCCTGCGCGCCGCTAACGGCAAGACGATCGAGATCGTCAACACGGACGCCGAGGGCCGCCTCATCCTCGCCGACGCGCTCTGGTACGCGCGGCGCGAAGGCGCGACCCACCTCGTCGACTTCGCAACCCTGACGGGGATCATGGAGAAGGCAATGGGCGACCTCTATGCCGGCGTGTTCGGCACGCCCGAAGGCTGGCGAGACGAGGTCGTCGCGGCCGGAGAGGCCTCGGGCGACCACGCGTGGCCATGGCCGCTCCATCCCCGCTACCGGCGCTATGTGGATTCGGACTTCGCCGACCTGAAGAACTCGAGCGTGCGCGGCCAGGCGTCGCCCGCGTACGCGGCCGAGTTCCTGCGCGAGTTCGCCGGCGACGGGCCATGGGCCCACGTGGACATGGCGGGCACGGGTTTCTTCACCTGGCCGCGCACGGACTACCTCTGGCAGCGCGGCGGCACGGGATATGGAGTCAGGCTCATCGTGGAACTTGCCCAGAACCTTGCTTCGCGCGGTTCTGGGCTAGCTGGAGACGCGCACGCCGAGCCCTTTGTCTCGGTGACGGAGAGCGAGAGCGGTTGACCCCGCCCCCAAGCGCCCTCCAGTTAGCCGTTCCGTCACAGACGGAACGGCCATGAATCTCGACCTGACGCCCGAGCACGAGCTACTCCGCTCGACCGTGCGCGAGTTCGCCGAGCAGCGCGTCGCGCCTGTCGCCGAGGAGCTCGACCGCGAGCATCGCTTCCCCTATGAGCTCGTCTCCGAGCTCGCGGAGCTGGGACTGATGGGCATGACCATCCCGGAGGAGTACGGCGGCGGCGGTACGGACACGGTTTCCTACGCGCTCTCCGTCGAGGAGCTGACGCGGATCGACTCGTCGGTTGCGATCACCGTGGCGGCGCACCACTCGCTCGGCACCCTGCCGATCTACTACTACGGCTCGGAGGAGCAGAAGCGCGAGTGGCTCCCGCAGCTCGCCTCGGGCGAGAAGCTGGCCGCCTTCGGGCTGACCGAGCCGGGAGCAGGCTCCGATGCCGGGGCGACCCGGACACGTGCCGAGCTGCGCGACCGTCAGTGGGTCGTCAACGGCTCGAAGATCTTCATCACGAACGCCGGCACGGATATCTCTGCGTGCGTGACGATCACCGCCCTGACAGGCGACGGCGAGATCTCGAACCTGATCGTCGCGAACGGCACGCCCGGCTACGAGATCTCGCCGCAGATGCGCAAGCTCGGCTGGCGCGCCTCCGACACGCGCGAGCTGTCGTTCAAGGATTGCGCGGTGCCCGAGGGAAACCTGCTCGGCCCGCGCGGCGAAGGCTTCAAGCAGTTCCTGGAGATCCTCGACGGTGGGCGCATCTCGGTCGCGGCGATGGGCGTCGGGCTCGCGCAGGGCGCCTATGACCTCGCGTACCGCTACGCAAAGGAACGCGAGCAGTTCGGCAAGCCGATCGCGAAGTTCCAGGCCGTGCAGTTCCATCTCGCCGACATGGCCACGGAGATCGAGGCCGGCCGGGCGCTGGTCTACAAGGCGGCGTGGCTCAAGGATCAGGGCCGCCCCTTCGCGCTTGAAGCGGCGATGGCGAAGCTCTACACGGGCGAGCTCTCACATCGGGCTGCGAACGCGGCCCTGCAGATCCACGGCGGCTACGGCTTCATGGAGGAGTCCGCGATCGCGCGTCTCTACCGCGATCAGAAGATCCTGGAGATCGGCGAGGGGACGAACGAGGTGCAGCGCATGGTCATCGCCCGGCATCTCGGGCTTTAGCCGCCGCAAGTCCGGCGCGCTGACGCGCGCCATGACGACTTGCGGCGGGTGGAGCGAAGTCAGACGCGACTTCGCGCGTGGTGGCTGCGGCGGGGCAAGCCCGACTCCGCCGATGATGGTGCAGGGACTGTCCCGCGGGATTCAGTCCCGCAGCAGGACTGTCCCGTCGCCACCGACCGGGCAAATCGGGGCGTAACCCGACGGGTCAGCCCTCGTCCAAGCAAGAGCTTGAGCGGGCCTTGAGCGGCTTCAGAGCGGCGCAGCCGACCATTGGCTCAGCCGCTCGCCCGAGCGGCCCGACGAAAGGCATTCCATGCTTGCAACTTCACTGCTTCGTAAAACGGTGCTCGTCTTCGCGACCACCGTCGCGGTGGCCGCCGCGTTCGCGGCCCAGCCGCAATCCGCTTCGGCCATGGTCCGGTTCAGCGACAACTCGCTGATGGGACTCGACATCCGCTGCGACGGCCAGGGCGGCCTGTCCCAGGGCGTGTTCTTCTACGCCCAGTACAACGGCGCCTACGAGGCGGCGCCCGTAGCGTGGTATCGCACCTGGATCTTCAACCACCAGACTAACCGGTGGTTCTCCAGCGACTGGTTCTCGATGGTGCCCTCGATGACGATGCAGGGCCCGAGCCTCTGGGCCGGCGGCCTGGGCACCTACTCCTTCTACGCGGAGTACGCGCGCTCGATCGGCGGACGCTGGCAGTTCGGCGGCGAGTCGAGAGGGTTCTGTCGCTTCCCAGGGGCGTTCGGCGCCAAAGCCCAGCGCTACGAGAAGGGCAGCACCCGGCGCCCGCCGCAGCCGCCCATCCGCAAGCGGGCGCCCCGCTAGACAGCCGGCTTCCCGGGGGCGAGCTCGCCGCCAGGAAAGGAGGGCGCCGCAAGGCGCCCTCCTCCCTTGCCTTCGCCGTCTCGCTCCTGCTACTCGCGTACGCAGAGCGTGTTGATGTCCATCCCGTAGATCGGCTGGTAGACCTGGCAGCCGATCCGCGCCGAGAAGAAGTCCCGGTTGTTGTCGTTCTGGTAGTTGGCGAGCGGTGCGTAGTCGCGTGCGATCTCCGCGTCCAGCTCCGCGTAGCGCGTGAAGCGCTCGTCGCCGGACAGCCGCGCCGCCTCCTCGAGCTTCGCGTCGACTGCGTCCACGTCGAAGTACGAGAAGTTCGTGTTGTTCTTCGCCTGGATGCTGTCCCCGCTCAGCAGCTTGTTGAGGAAGTCGTACGGATCGGGGTAGTCCGCGATCCAGCCCTCGTCGGCGATGTCGACCGGCTCGCCCTTGATGCCTTCCTTCTCGAACTGGACGGCACGCTCGAACTGCCTGATCTCGACGTCGATGCCGATCGCCTGAAGATTCTGCTGCACGATCTGCGCCCGCTTGGGACACGAGCCCGCGTTGCAGGTGTACATGACGGCCTTGACCTTCTTGCCGCCCATCAGTTGCTTCGCCTTCTCCAGGTCCGGCCCGTCGAGCGGGTAGATGTCCGCGTCCTCGAAGCCCTGGACTCCCGGGGGGAGATGCTGGTCGGTGAGGGTGCCGGCGAAGCAGCCGCTCTGCTTCGAGATCCCGGGGCGATCGATTGCGTAGGACACGGCCTGCCGCACCTTCGGGTCCTTGAACGCCTCGCGCTGCGTGTTCAGCCCGAGGTAGCTGAAGATCAGCGCCGGGTGGACGAAGTACTGCTGCTTGCCGTCCTTCGCGGCCTGGCTGTCCTTGCCGTAGAGCTGGTCGAGCTCACAGTGCGCCGTAGGCGGGATGGCATCCGCCGCGTAGTCCGCGTCGCCCTGCTTGATCTGGAGCAGTCCCGCGTTCTCGTTCACGCCGACCGTGTAGACGATGCGATCGAGGTTGGCGACGCGATCGCCGGCGTAGTTCGGGTTCCGCTCGAGCACGAGCGTCCGCTTGGCGATTCGCTTCTTGATGTAGTACGGGCCTGCCATCGACGGCTCCTCGACGCCCTTGGGGTCGATCGGCGTATCCGTCGGGATCGCACAGAAGAACGGCATCGCGATCCGGGACACGAGGTCCGGCGCCACCTTGGTCAGCTTGATCGTGAGCTGGTCGCCGCTCACCGACAGGCCGCTCACCGATTTGGCCTTGCCGTCGAGGAACTCCTGGGCGCCGGCGATATCAGTGATGAACGAGGCGCCCGGCGACTGCATCTTGGCGTTGAGCACGCGCTCGATCACGAACTTGAAGGTCTCGGCCGTCACTTCCTGGTTGGACGGCGGCGAGAACTTGAAGCCACTGCGGACCGTGAACGTGTAGGTCTTGCCGTCGTCGGAGACCTTCGGCAACGACGCGGCCGCCTCGGGAGTCAGCTGCGAGCCTTTCGGCGCGGGCGCGTCGGGGTAGTTCAAAAGCTTTAGACACGTCGCGTATTCCTGTTGCCAGGAGACCTGGTAGTACGCGAGCGCCGGGTCGGTGTAATCCGTGTCGGACTTCAGGTTGAAGCGGGCGGTTCCACCCCGCTTGGTCTCTGTAGTCGTCGTGGTTCCGCCGCCGCCCTCGTCGTCGCTGCCGCCGCACGCAGCGGTGGCGAGCAGGGTCAGGCCCAGGAGGAACGCGGCGAGCGAGAGCAGTGTCCGTCGTGACCGCATTGATTCACTTCCTTTCGGCTGCTTATCCGAAGAGACGTTCCCCTGTCGAATTCGATAGCGGAGCATGACAGCGGTATTCGCGGCGCGCATGTAGAGACCCTCCCGGCCGGGTGGTAGGGTCGCCGCGATGATCTTTCGGCAGTTCGTCGACGAGGATCTCGGCTGCGCGTCTTACCTGGTGGGCGACGAAGAGGCCGGCGAGGCGGTCGTCGTCGATCCGACCTACGAGATCGCCCCGTACCTCGAGGAAGCCGAGAAGCACGACGTTCGCATCTGCTGCGTCCTCGAGACCCACACGCACGCGGACCACGTGTCGGGGCACGGCCGGTTCGCCCTCGAGCACGCGGTGCCCATGCGGATCCATCCGGCCGCGGAGCCGGAGTACTCGTTCGAGCCGCTTGCCGACGGCGACGAGGTGGTGATCGGGCACGTCGCGCTGCGCGTCGTGCACACGCCAGGCCACCGGCCTGAGCACTGCTGCTTCGCGGTGCTCGACCGCTCCCGTGCGGACGAGCCTTGGCTGATCCTGACCGGCGACTCGCTGTTCGTCGGCGATGCGGCGCGGCCGGACCTGGCCGTCGAGGCGTGCGAGGGCGCACGCGAGCTCTACCGCAGCTTGCAGCGTCTGCTTGAGCTTGCCGACGGCGTGGAGGTCTTCCCCGGCCACGTGACCGGGTCGCTCTGCGGAGCCGGGATGAGCTCTCGCGCCTCGACGACCCTTGGCTTCGAGCGGCGCTTCAACCCCGCCCTGGACGTGGCCGGGGAGGACGAGTTCGTCGACGAGTCGATCGGGGTCAAGACGCCCAAGCCGCCCAACGCCGAGCGGATCGTGGCCCTCAACAGCGGGCCGTTCCTCCCGGCGCCCGAGCCGCTCCGGGAGCTCGCCTCCCCCGGAGACGCAGTGGTGCTCGACGTCAGGCTGCTCGAGGAGTACGCAGCCGGACATGCACGCGGCGCACTCAGTGTCCCGCTCGACGGGTCGAGCTTCGCCACCAAGGCCGGCTTCGTGCTCTCCCCCGACGAGCCTGTCGTGATTCGCGCAGCCGATGCGGGACAGGCGGAACTCGCCGCGCGCGGCCTGCGCTCCGTGGGCTTCCTGGTAGTCGAGGGCTACGTGCTGGCGACGGAGGACGACGAGCGGCTCGAGACGCTGTCCGTGGAGGACCTGGAGCGTCTCGTGGCCGACGACTCCGTCGAGGTGCTCGACGTGCGCGAGCCACACGAGCGTGACGAGGGCTTCATCCCCGGCAGCCGCAACGTCCCGTATCGCCTCGTCCGCCGCTGTGCCGGCGATTTGCGCTTCGAGAAGCCACTCGTGACGATCTGCTCCACGGGCACGCGGGCCGCGGTCGCCGCGAGCGCGTTGCTGCACGAGGGGATCGACGCCAAGCCGGTGATCGACGGCGGCGTCTCCGACTGGGAGCGGCAGGGCGCCGCGACGGTCGCGTTCCGCCGTTGCGGCGCGAGCTAGGCGCTCTCCGCCAGGAGCGCCTCCGCGCGCCGCACGTATGCGGTCGCGTCGACCGAGCGGTAGAAGGCCAGCGCGCGGTCACGCTCGGCGACCGCCTCGGCCCCGCGTCCTTCCAGCGCAAGCTGCTCCGCAACTCGCAGGCGGGCATACGCCTCCTCCGTGCGCAACCCTGACTCGCCGAGCAGGTCGGCAGCGACGGCGAACTCGCCCCTTGCGAGCTCCTGCGCCACTGCGAGCCACACGCCGCCCTTGCGCGCAGGCGGCAGCTCGGCGCCGCGGCCGAGATCGTGGAGCAGCCAGCCGAGGTCGATCAGTCACGTGTAGTACGCCGCGTGCTCGTCGCGCAGCGCCAGGACCTCCTCGACGTGCGCGGTCGCTTCCTCGACGCGGCCTTCGCTGAGCAGGAAGCGAGCCCGGCCGCTGAGCCAGGGGCCGAGCGCCTGGGGATCCTTCATCGCGCGCGCCAGCTCGAGCGCTCGGTCCCAGAGAGAGTTGGCGCCGGCGGGGTCCCCACGCGCCTCGGCGATCAGGGCGTCGATCGCACGCGTCATCGCCTCGAGCACGTGGGTCTTCGTCTGCTCGACGACAGCGAGGACGTGCGCGAACAGCCGCTCGGAGCGAGCCCAGTCGCCGGTCAGGTAGGCGAGCCAGGCGGCCTGCGCCTCCACCCAGGCGACGAGTGTAACCATTCCCAACCCGCTCGACCCGAGTGGCGGCCGCCTCGTAAAGCGCCTCGACCTCCGCCAGGTCGCCTCGCGCCAGCATCTGCTCGGCCAGGTTGGTGTTCCCGCGGACGAACTCCCGGACTGCGTCGACGCGATCTGCGATGTCGGTGCCGCGGCGCAGATCGGCCTCCGATTCCGTCGCCGCGCCGATCGTGATCAGCGCACGCGCCTGGAGCGCCTCGTCGCCGAACTGCTCGGCGAGCTCGAGCCCTGCTCGTCCCAGCTGCACCGACTCGTCGTTGCGGCTCGCCAGCATGAGCAGCCGTGAACGTTCGACGAGCGCCGCAGCCTTCACCCGGGAGGGCGCGGAGCCCTCGACGAGCACGAGCGCCCGCTCGGACGCCGCGTGCGCCTCATCGCGTCGGCCGAGATTCCACAGCCAGTCGGCGGCCGCGATCTCCGCCCCTGCGGCGGCGGCAGCATCGCCGCCGGCTGCAAATCCCGCCGCTGCTTCTGCCACCCTTGCGATCGCCACGCCGCTCCCGAGCTCGAACTCAGCCGCCGCGAGCCGGAACAGGGCCTTGGGACGCCGCTCGTCGATCTCTATCCGGAAGCAGCGCGAGCAGTGCCGTGGCGGAGCGCTCCGCCTGGGCGAAGGCAGAGGGCGACAGCGCCCGCTCGGTCGCGCCGGCGAGCGCCGCGACCGCCGGCTCCACGAGCCCCGAGACGTCGCCGCCGACCGCCCGGACGAGCTCCAGCGCGGCGAGGTGGTGGTGAACCAGCAGCTCGGAGAGGTCCTCCGAGCGGTCGGCGCTGAGTGCCTCGATCCAGCGTGCCGCTCGCGCGTGCTGCTCGGCCCGTTGCGCGCGCGGGATCTGCGCGTAGGCGACGCCGCAGACGAGCATGTGCGCGAACGCGAACTCGGTCTCGCCCCTCGACCGTGCTGCGCCGCTCGCGCCGCACGAACTCCTTCCGCTGGAGGGCGCGCAGTTGCTCCTCTGCGCGGCTGTGATTTGCGAGCGCGCCGACCCAGAACGTTCTCCCGGAGCACGGCGGCGTCCAGCAGCAGCCGCTTCTCGTCCGCCGGCAGCGAGTCGAGACGCGCGGCGATGATCGCCTGGACGCTGTCCGGCAGCTCACCGTCGAGGCCTCCGCGCTCCTCGAGCATGCGCGCGAACTGCTCCGCGTAGAGTGGGTTGCCGCCCGCACGAGCCAGCAGCTCGCGCTGGGTCTCCGCGGGCAGCAGGTGCCGGTCGAGCAACGAGGCAATCAGCCGCGCCGTGTCGCCCGCGTCCAGCCGCCTGAGCGACAGGGCGTGGGCGTTGCGCTTGCCCCCGCCCCAGCCCGGACGGCGATCGAGCAGCTCGGGCCGCGCGGTCGCGACCACCAAGAGCGGAACGTCGGTGACCCAGTCGACCAGCTCGTCGACGAAGTCGAGCAGGTCGTCGCCCGCCCAGTGGAGGTCCTCGAACACGAGCACGGTCGGCCGCTGCTCTGCGAGCGCCTCCAGGAAGCGCCGCCAGGCACCGAAGCTCTCGTCGCCCGCGGCGCTGGGCGCGTCCAGCCCGGCGAGAGGCCGCAGTCGCGCCTCCACCCAGCCTGCATCGGCCTCGGGCAGCACGGCCGCGACGGCCGCCTGCCCTTCCGGCCGGCGTCGGCGGCGCCGTCGCTCTCGAGAATGCCCGCCTCCGCCTTGACCATCTCTCGCCAGAGCCCAGAAGGCGAGACCCTCGCCGTACGGCAGCGACCGTCCGTGACGCCAGCGGGTGAGCTCCGACTCGCGGTCGAGCTCGGCGTACAACTCGGCGACGAGGCGGCTCTTGCCGATGCCGGGAACGCCGACGATCGTCACGAGCTCGGTCGAGCGCTCGTCACGCGCACGCCCGAAGGCGCCGACGAGCAGCTCGCGCTCGCGGGCGCGGCCCACCAGCGGCGTCGCCGGTGCCAACAGCTCGACGGCGGCCCGCGCCTCGCGCACCTGCCACACGCGGACGGGCGCTGCCTTGCCCTTCGCCTGCACCGACTCGGCGGCCTCGTACTCGATCGCGTCCCGCGTGGCCCGGTAGGTCGCCTCGCCGACGAGGATCTGGTTCTCCGGCGCAGCCGCCTGGAGCCTGGCGGCGGTGTTCGCCACGTCACCCGCGACCATCGCCTCACCCGAGCCGCTCCGCGCGCCGAGCGCGACCAGCGCCTCGCCGGTGTTCACGGCGATCCGCACCTGCAGCTTGCCATCCTCACGCGCCCAATCCCGGATCGCGAGCGCCGCGCGGACGGCCCGCTCCGGATCGTCATCGTCCTCGTGTGCGACCGGCGTGCCGAAGACTGCGACGACCGCGTCGCGGATGAACTTCTCCACGGTGCCGCCGAAGCGCTCGAGCTCGTAGCGCACCCGCTCGTAGAACGCCGAGAGCGCGACGCGGACCTCTTCGGGATCGGCGGCCTCCGCGCGTGCCGTTGAGCCGACGACGTCGCAGAAGACGACACTGACGACCTTGCGCTCCTCCCGGTGTGGGGCGAGCGCGGCGAGCGGCGAGCCGCACTCGGAGCAGAACTTCGCGCCCGCCGCGTTCTCGAAGCCGCACGTGGGGCAGACGGTCATGAGGCGGCGGCCAGCAGCGACTCGCCCCGGCTCACGTACCGCGTCGCGCCCACGGAGCGCCAGAAGGAGAGCGCGCGTTGAAGCTCGGCATCCGCCTCCGGTCGCCGGCCCTGCTCGACCAGCCGCTCCGCGGCCCACAGCCGGATGAGCGCCTCGACCGAGTTGGCGCCGAGTCCGCCGACGATCTCGGCTGCGGACGCGAAGTCGCGGCCCATGAGCGCTTTGGTAGCTCGAGTCCACGGCGAGGGCGTCGAGGCGTCGAGCGCGTCACCCAGCTGTCCCTCTCTGCCGAGCCTCCAGAGAGCGAACCAGAGCTCGATGACCCAGTCCTGCGCGCGCCCGGCGAATCCGGTTCGACGCCACCCGTCGAGCAGCTCCTCCGCGAGCTCGCGCGCCCCGGTCATGTCGTCGAGCTCGGCATTGAGGCGCGCGCCGAAACCCAACGACGGTCCCAGCTGTTGCACGTCCCCACTGGCTCGCGCCACCGCACGCGAGCGCTCGGCATCGCTGCGCGCCTCGGCGAGCGCTCCAGCCGCGAGCGACATCTGCGCCCGGCACACCCGTGTCGAGGACTCGATCCAGAACGGCGAGTGCTCGAACTCTTCGATGAGGGCGTCGACGATGCGGCGCGCCTCGTCCCAGCGGCCCACGTAGGAGAGATCGATCGCGCGTTCGGTGGAGAGCCAGCGGATCGGCTCGAGGAGCCCAACCTCCTTGACGATCTGAAGCGCCTCCTCGTGGAGCTCGGCAGCGCGCTCGAGCTGACCGAGGGAGACCAAGACCGATGCGAGGTTGCCGGACGCGCGGGTGTATTCCGGCGCGCTCACGCCGCGGGCGATCTCGCGGCTCGCCTCGAGGTCGGCGAGGCCGCCGTCGTCGCCCTGCTGAACCCTGGAGACGCCGATGTTGTTGAGGGCGTGCGCGCGCATCACGTCGAGGCCGAGCTCCTCCGCCATCGCGAGCGCCTCGCGTCCAAGCGCAATCGCCCGGTCGTGCTCGTCGCCCAGCATGAAGAAGCGCGAGAGATTGGCCAGCACGGCGACCTTCGCCTCCGATTCAGGGACGGCGCCGACGAGGCCCTCGGCCGTGCGAAAGTGGCCATCGGCCGCCCGGCGCTCGCCGCGCAGCCACCGGTACTCGCCGAGCACCATCTCAGCGTGAGCCGCCCGGCTCGGATCGCCGGCCAGGAGCGCATCGCGCGCTTCGACAAGGAGCCGGTCGCTGGCGAGGTCGACGTACATCCCGGCCATCGCGTGCTCGAGCGCGAGCTGCGGCCACTCGGGGTCCTCCCGCGGGGTCAGCTCGGCGGCCTGCTCGTAGAACCGGAAGCCCGCCGCGAACACGTTGAGCGCAACTGCCCGGCGACCCGCGTCCCGAAGAGCTCGCCGGGCACGTACCCCGAGCGCACCCGTGTCACCGCCGGCCGCACGCGTGTACTCGAGTGCGCTCGCATAGTGGTGCGCAAGCAACTCGGCCACGTCCTCGCCGCGGCCGAGCGATTCGATCCACTGCGCCACCTGATCGTGCTTCGCGGCGCGCTCCGACCGTGGAATCTGCGCGTACGCCACGTCTCTGACCAGAACGTGCCGGAAGGCGTACTGCAACTGGCCTGCGACTCCCGACCGTCGCTCTCGCCGGACGAACTCGCGCCGTTCGAGCCCGTGTAGGACGCCTTCGAGCTCCCCCTCGAGGCCGAGAGCGGCAGGCCAGAACACCTTGCCGACGACGGCGGCATTCTGCAGGAGCCGCTTCTCGCCTCGATCAAGCCCGTCCAGCCGCGCGGCGACAATGCCCTGCAACGTCTCGGGCACGGGCAGCTCGCCGCCGGCGCCGTCCAGGCCACGCTCGGCGACCATGCGAGCGAACTCCTCGGCGTAGAGCGGGTTTCCGCCGGCTCGTGCGAGTACGGCCGCCTGAACCTCCGCCGGGAGCACCGCGCGCTCGAGCAACGAATGAACGAGCTCGGCCGTCTCCCGCTCTGACAGCGGCGCGAGCGAGAGCGTCGCTGCGTTCGACTTCCCCCCGCCCCACCCGGGCCGCCGCGCAAGCAGCTCCGGCCGGGCGCTCGCAACGACGAGGAGTGGAACATCCGCCGCCCAATCGACCAGGTGGTCCACGAAGTCGAGGAGACCGTCATCCGCCCAGTGCAGGTCCTCGAAGACCAGCACGGCCGGCCCCTGCTCCGCAATGCCCTCGAGGAACCGGCGCCACGCGGCAAACGCCTCGTCGCGTCGGTCGCCGCTCCCCGACGTGTCGCCGAGCCCGACCAGCGGCCCCAGCGCCGACGCGACCCAGGCTGCGTCTGCGGCCTCGCAGACGTCGGCGACTGCGCTGTCGAGCTTGGAGACCGCGGCGTCCGGCGGATCCGTCTCGAGGATTCCCGCGTGCGCCTTGACCATCTCGCCGAGTGCCCAGAAGCTCACTCCCTCCCCGTAGGGCAGCGAGCGACCCTGGCGCCAGGTGATCAGCTCGGGGTCGGCGTCTACGGCTCCAAAGAGCTCCTGGATGAGTCGGCTCTTGCCCATGCCGGGGACGGCGACGATCGTGACCAGCTGCGGTTCGCGCTCCTCGCGGGCGCGCGCGAGCGCGTCGAGGAGCTGGTCGAGCTCGCGGCGACGGCCGACGAGCCTGACAGCCGGTCGCGTATCGACGTCCATGCCGTACGCTGAGCGCGCGGCCACTGCCTCCCAGACGGGAACGGGCTGCGCCTTGCCCTTTGCCTGGACCGGATCGTGCTCGCGGTACTCGATCGCGCGCTCGGTCGAGCGGTAGGTGCTCTCGCCCACCAGGACGCCGTTCACGGGCGCCGCCCCCTGCAGGCGCGAGGCGGTGTTGACGACGTCGCCGGCGACGAGCCCTTCGCCGGCCTCGGGGCGGGCGTCCACGGAGACGAGCGCCTCGCCGGTGTTGACGGCAATCCGCACCTCGACGTCTTCCTCCTCGAGCGCCCAGTCGCGGATCGCGAGGGCGGCCCGCACGGCCCGCTCCGGGTCGTCCTCGTGCACCATCGGCGCGCCGAAGACGGCCACCACCGCGTCGCCGATGAACTTCTCGACCGTGCCCCCGTGGCGCTCCAGCTCGCCGCGGAGGCGCTGGTGGTAGCCGGAGAGGAGTGCTCGAACCTCCTCGGGGTCGAGCTGCTCGGTGCGGCCGGTGAAACCGACGAGGTCGCAGAACACCACCGAGACGACCTTGCGCTCCTCGCGGGCCGGAACGAGCTCGGCCACCAGCGACGCGCCGCACATCCCGCACAAGCGGAAGCCGGCCGGGTTCTCCTGGCCGCACGAGGGGCAGGTGATGGTCGCCGCGCTCACGATGCCGCCGCCAGCAACGCCTCGGCCTCGCGGAGGTAGGCGGTCGCCCCCACCGACCGCCAGAAGTCGAGCGCGCGCTCGAGCCGCGCCTCCCCCTCGGCACGGCGGCCCGCCGCGAACAACGCCTCAGCGGCGCGCCGGCTCGCGCCCGCCTCGGACGGGCGC
>JBHEMZ010000052.1:0-11015 GCA_046262315.1 Gaiellaceae bacterium | reverse complement strand
CTGGAACGAGATCGCCGAGCCGTTCGACTGGCGCTTCACCCGCGACGACCTCGCCGCCCTGCTCGCGCGCATCGCAGCGCACAAGCCTCAGCTCCAGCTGGCCGCGTGACGGTGAGCGAACTTACGGCCGGGAGCACTTAGCGACTGGTACGCGAGTCGTCTCACGGCCAGTCCGGAGGCCGCGCAATGACGAGGCCGCTGGCACGTCAAGGGTCGCTCACGCTCGTGGCGCTCGACGGGAGCAATCCGCTCGGCTTCTTGGCCGCTCTTGGGACCCTGGTGGCAGCCAGACAAGCTGGAGAGATCTACTCGGTACTCCGGTGGAAACGAGATCTGGCATGGATCCCGGTGCTGGAAGGCCTCTCCATCGGCGACCCGATCCGCTTCAGCGAGCTGCTCGCAGACGCGCTTCGGGGAGCCCGGGTGTCCGAGGAAGCCGAGAACGCTCGCAAGGAGGCACAGCGTGCGTTCGATGCCGCCAAGAAGGTCGTCGAGGAGCACAGGAAGACGATCGGGCGGAGAAGGCTCAAAGGCCAAGAGCGGAAGACGGCGATCGACCAGGAGATTCGTCCGCTTGAGCGAGTGCGCGACGGGAAGCGTGACGAGTGGTTGCGAGCGCTCGCACAAGCGGCTTCGCGCCCCGAACTCGTCCTCGGTAAGCACATCGACTGCACGGCCGAGGAATTGCGCGCTCACGCATCAGCGTTGCTGGCAAGCGCTGATCCCGATGGCAGAGAACCGCTCGACTTCCTCGCAGCGTTCGCGAGCGATGCCTGCATACGCGACTCCGGCCGGGTCGATGCCACGCCGTTCTGTTTCGTCACCGGCTCGGGCCACCAGTACTTCCTCGACACCGTCCGCCAGCTCATGGAGCTGGTCGAGCCGAAGCGGGTGCAGCGGGCGCTGTTCGAGCGCTGGACATATCAGGACGAGAAGCTGTCGCTCCGGTGGGATCCGGCTGAAGATCGCCGCTACGCTCTCGCGGCGGAGGACCCGTCGGGCGAGTCGAGCCGGACGGTGTGGATGGCGAATCTCCTTGCGTACCGCGCCCTCGTGCTGTTCCCGTCGGCGCCGCGCCGGGGCCGCCTGGCGACGACGGCCTGGAGCACTCGCGACGGTGACCGAGCCTTCACGTGGCCCATTTGGGAGCCGCCAGCCGATCCCGAGACGATTCGCTCGCTGCTGCAGCTCCCGGTGCTCGCGGAGCCTGCTCCCGATCGCTCGATCCTGCGGGCGCGAGGTATCGCGGCAACCTTCCGCGCACGCCGCATCAAGGTGGGGGAGGGCGCGAACTACAAGCTCAACTTCAGTCCTGCACATGCTCTGTAGGCCGCTTCACGGGTGATGGCAGGAACCACTATCGAGGCCGTCCCAGAGCTCGTCCCAGCACGGATGCTGAACGAGTTCGTCTACTGCCCCAGGCTCTTCTACCTCGAATGGGTGGAGGGGCTATGGGAGGAGAACGCCGATACCGCCGCGGGCGAGCTCGCGCACGCGCGGAGCGATCGTGGCGGCGGGCGGATTCCGGGGGCGGATTCGACCGACGACGAGTGGGCAGGCAGGGCGCGCGCTGTCACGCTGGACGCGCCCAAGCTCGGCCTGATCGCGAAGATCGACCTGATCGAGGGCGAGGACGGGACCGTGTCGCCCGTCGACTTCAAGAAGGGACGGCCGCGTCCGGACGGCAGGCCCTGGGAGCCCGAGCTCCTCCAGATGGCCGCTCAGATCCTCGTCCTGCGCGAGAACGGCTATCGGTGTGAGCGCGGCTACCTCAGCTTTCGCGAGACGCGCACGCGAGTCGCGGTGGAGGTCGACGAGGCGCTCGAGCGGGAGGTGCGCAGCCGGCTCGCCGAGCTGCGTGCGACAGCGGCGCGCCCCGAGCCGCCCGCTCCGCTCGTCGCCAGCCCGAAGTGCCCACGCTGCTCGCTCGTCTCCATATGTCTCCCAGACGAGCTGAACGCGCTCCGCGCCGCGCACGAGGCGAAGCCGCGGCGGCTGATGGCCATGCGGCCCGACAACGCGCCCCTCTATGTACAGGAGCCGGGCGCCGTCGTGCGCCTGTCCAACGGCAGGGTGGAGGTATCGAAGCAGGGGGAGACGCTTGCGTCGGTCCGTCGCATCGACGTCTCCGAGATCGCGCTCCTCGGGCCGGCGTCGATTTCCGGGCCTGCCTTGCGCGAGCTGGCCGCGTCGGGAGTTCCCATCACGCACTTCTCGTTCGGCGGTCGCTTCCAGGCGATGACCATCGGTCTCGAGCCGAACAACGTCGAGTTGCGCATCGCTCAGTTCCGGACGGCGGACGATCAGGAGGCATCTCTCCGCCTCGCCCGCGGATTCGTGGCGGGCAAGATTCGCAACCAACGGGTCCTGCTTCGCCGAAACGGCGGTGAGAAGGTCGCCGACGCTGTGCGCGAGCTTCATCGGCTTGCTCGCCGCGCCGACAAGGCCCGCGAGCTCGAGTCGCTCCTCGGTTTCGAGGGCGCCGCGGCGCGCGAGTACTTCCGGTCGTTGAGTCACCTGCTCGCGCCCGGCGCCGCCGGTGAGTTCGAGTTCGAGCGGCGGTCGCGAAGGCCACCACGCGATCGTACGAACGCAGTTCTCTCGTTCCTCTACGCCCTGCTCGTCAAGGAGTGCGCACTCGCGTGCCGGCGCGTCGGGTTCGATCCACTGCTGGGCTTCTTCCATCGTCCACGGTTCGGCCGGCCGGCTCTCGCGCTCGACCTCATGGAGGAGTGCCGTCCCTTGCTCGCGGACTCGGTGCTGCTTGCGCTCGTGAACGGCCGCCGACTGACGCGCGGGGACTTCTTCGTGCGGGCCGGGACGGTCACGCTGACCGCTTCGGGGCGCCGGGCCGTAATCGCGGCGTTCGAGCGCAGGATGACAACCGAGGCCATCCACCCGACCTTCCGTTACCGCGTCGTCTACCGACGCGCGCTCGAGCTGCAGGCGCGCCTGCTGGCTGCCGCGCTTCTCGGCGAGGTGCCGGAGTACCGACCGCTTGTGACCCGTTGATGCGGACGCGCTACCTCCTCTGCTACGACGTCCGGGACGAAAGACGGCTGCGCCGAGTCGGCAAGCTCGCTGAAGAGTTCGGCTACCGCCTTCAGTACTCGGTCTTCGTCTGCGACCTGTCCCAAGTCGAGCGCTCGCACTTCCAGCGTCGGCTCGGTGACATCCTCAACCTCAGCGTCGATGCGGCGGTTCTCATCGACCTCGGCCCCGCAGATCACGCTAGTGCGAGACGCTTCCAGTGGCTATCCTCTCCGCCGACGATTCCCGATCCTCTCATCGCGACGATCACCTAGAACCGCCCACCGCCGCGCGAGCGAGGCGGTCGTGTTTGAACGCCCGGCTCTTGCTCGCACGCGAAACGTCCTGCACCTTGACAATTTCCTGGTTCCGCACATGCCCGGCGTTCGGACGTGTCTGAGCGTGGAGCGGACCTGCTCGCATCGCGCCCCTCAGCGCGCCTACTGAAGCGGTATCGTGCGTGGGGCTCTCTCCCGGGGTTCAAATCCCGGGCTCCATTGAAGGAGGTGTTTCAGCGGGAACCTTCCATCAGTTCGATCTCCTCTCCCGGGGTTCAAATCCCGGGCTCCATTGAAGGGTGAAGCCGTAGGGGTGGCGGAAGATCTGGGTGTAGCTCTCCCGGGGTACAAATCCCGGGCTCCATTGAAGGAGCCCTTCCTGGGTGAGCCGGTCGAACTCGTCGACTCTCCCGGGGTTCAAATCCCGGGTTCCATTGAAGGCTCCGCTCCCATGCGAACAAGGGCGTGATGCGCGTGCTCTCCCGGGGTTCAAATCCCGGGCTCCATTGAAGGACCTTGGATATCGTCAACGGCGGCGAGGCGCTGCAACTCTCCCGGGGTTCAAATCCCGGGCTCCATTGAAGGGCGGTGCCCGACAGGCCGATCGTGTCTCCTGCCTTCACCTCTCCCGGGGTTCAAATCCCGGGCTCCATTGAAGGATCAACCTCTCGACGCATGAGCTGAACCCGACCGTCCTCTCCCGGGGTTCAAATCCCGGGCTCCATTGAAGGTACGGGTCGATCGCGACGACGGTGTGCCCGGAGGTCTCTCCCGGGGTTCAAATCCCGGGCTCCATTGAAGGACGCTCTATCTCGTCGAGACCGGCGGGGCCAACGCCGACTCTCCCGGGGTTCAAATCCCGGGCTCCATTGAAGGTACTTGCACCCTGACCTGCTCGCCGAGAGCTGCCCGACTCTCCCGGGGTTCAAATCCCGGGCTCCATTGAAGGATGTTCGCCGAGACGAGCAGCGCCAGGCCGACGAGCACCTCTCCCGGGGTTCAAATCCCGGGCTCCATTGAAGGGTCAAGGCTCCTGCCGGAGCCGTTCTCAATCTGCTCGCCCTCTCCCGGGGTTCAAATCCCGGGCTCCATTGAAGGCTGACGCCGCCGCCCGACCAGCACTCCTATGCGCGCCTCTCCCGGGTTCAAATCCCGGGCTCCATTGAAGGGTGGGCAGGTGACCGTGGGCGACGCCGAGCGTGGAGCTCTCCCGGGGTTCAAATCCCGGGCTCCATTGAAGGGTCGACGTGGCAGTATCCCCCTTTGCGACGGCCAGCTCTCCCGGGGTTCAAATCCCGGGCTCCATTGAAGCGAGAACGAGATCGCGGCGCCACCCGGTGTTCGTCCGAGCCTCTCCCGGGGTTCAAATCCCGGGCTCCATTGAAGCCGGCTCGACAACCCGGCGGGCGCGCCGGGCATCTCCTCTCCCGGGGTTCAAATCCGGGGCTCCCATTGAAGGAAAAGCGAGGTGTAAAGGGCGGGAGCGATGGGACTTGAACCCGCGAACTTCGGCGTGACCGAGTGGCGATGGACGAACCTGTGGACGCTGTTACCACAGTGCGATGACGTCCCCTGGAAGGGCCGTAGCGATGTGTCTAGGTGTGGTCAGCGTGATGGCGGGCGTCGATTGCCGCACCAGAAAGCCCTATTCAGCGGCAACTGTCTACTACGCCATGGGCATGTAGCGGGTCGTCGACGCCTAATCTACTCGGGGCGCTCGGCCAGCTCGATCTTCAGCGTTTGCGTCCGGCCCGCGCGTTCGAGGGTCAGCGTGACCGTGTCGCCCGGGCGCCGCGCGTCGATCGCACGCTGGAGGTCCTCCGCGGTCGCGACGGCCTTGCCGTCGATCGCCGTGATCACGTCGCCGCCCGTCGGATAGGGCGTGCCGTTCACCGACCGATTCCCGGTTGCGGCCCGCAGCCCCGCTTTCTGCGCCGGGCCGTCGTCTCGCACCTCGGCGATCGCCACGCCCGTCGGCAGGTCGAGCTCCTCGGCGGCGCCGGCAGGGATGCCCTGTACGGACACGCCCAGGAAGGCGTGCTCGACCTTCCCCGAGCCGAGCAGCTGGCGCACGATCGAGCGCACGGTGTTCGACGGGATGGCGAAGCCCACGCCCTCGTTGCCGCCCGAGTCGCTGCGGATCTGCGCGTTGACACCGACCACCCGGCCGCGCAGGTTCAAAAGCGGCCCGCCCGAGTTGCCGTGGTTGATGGCCGCATCGGTCTGGATCGAGTCGTTGATGGTGAAGTCGTTGGGCGCCGTCATCTGCCGGTGGAGAGCACTGACGACGCCGGCGGTGAGCGTCCCCTGGAGTCCGAAGGGACTGCCTAGCGCCACCACGCCCTCGCCGACGGCCAGCTTGTCCGAGTCTCCCAGGGGAAGCGGCGAAAGCAGTGCGGCGGGCGCGTCCACGTCGAGCACCGCCAGGTCGGTGGAGGCGTCCGTCCCGATCACGCGCGCGTCGTAGCTCTCGCCGTTCGAGAACGTGGCCGAGACCGAGTCCGCGCCGTCCACGACGTGCTGGTTCGTCACCACGTGGCCCTCGCGGTCGTAGACGAACCCTGAGCCCTGCGCCTGCTGCTGGGGGGACTGACCGGGGAATCCCGAGGACGAGCCCGAGCCCGTCGAGGTGATCTCGACGACCCCGGCGGCCGTGCGCCGATAGACCTGGCTCACCGTCAGGTCACGAGTGCTCGCAGCGGGCGTAGCGGTCTCGACCGGAACTTGTTTGACGACCGTCGTCGACCCGCCGGAGCCGGCGGCGTAGATCGCGGCGCCCGCAACCGCGCCGAGGCTGGTGGCGACCACCAGGGCGGCGAGGACGGGTAGGAATCTGCTCGCAGGGCGCTTCATGGTCGATCCTTTCCGGAGTGAGTCTGCTCACATCTCAGCCGCCGCGCTTAAGACCGTGCTGAGACGAGCGTGAAGATCGCGTTAAGCGCGCTCTTTAGTGGATTCTCAGGCGCTTCTCATGCCCCGTTTACCCGCCGCTGCAACCCTTAGCCTCAAGATAGCGGAGGCAGAATGAGGCGATGAAGATCTTGGTCGTCGACGACGAGCGTGCCGTGCGCGAGTCGCTGCGGCGCGCGCTCGAGCTCCAGGGCTACCGGGTCGAGCTGGCGGCCGACGGGACACAGGCGCTCGCGCGGCTCGAGGCGGAGCAGCCGGACGCCGTCGTCCTCGACGTGCTCATGCCCGGCCTGGACGGCCTCGAGGTCTGCCGGCGGCTACGCAGGAGCGGCAACCCGCTGCCGGTATTGATGCTGACGGCGCGCGACGCGGTGGAGATCGCGTGGCCGGTCTCGACGCGGGTGCGGACGACTATCTCGTCAAGCCGTTCGCGCTCGAGGAGCTGCTCGCCCGCATCCGAGCGCTGCTGCGCCGTAATTCGAATGGCGGCCAGGTGCTGCGCTTCGCCGATCTCGAGCTGAGTTCCGCGACCCGCGAGGTGCACCGTGGCGGCGAGCGCGTGGAGCTCACGCGCACGGAGTTCAACCTGCTGGAGCTCTTCATGCTCAACCCGCGGCAGGTGCTCACCCGGCCCGTCATCTTCGAGCGCGTGTGGGGCTACGACTTCGGCTTCGCCTCGAACTCGCTCGATGTCTACATCGGCTATTTGCGACGCAAGACCGAGCTGGGCGGCCGTCCACGCGTCATCCACACGGTGCGCGGCGTGGGCTATGCGCTGCGCGAGCCGTGAGCTTCCGCGCGCGCCTGGCGGTCGTCGCGGCAGCGGCGGTCGCGCTCGCGGTCATGCTGGCATCCGCGGTCGTCTTCGTCGTCGTACGCGGCGAGCTGCGCGATCAGGTGGACGAGAGCCTCCGCGACGCGGCGCGCGAGCTCTCGCACGCGCCGCTCGCCGAGATCCAGACGCTCGACGGCATGCTGAGGCTCGACGTTCCGCGGCCGGCGCTCGGCGGTGCCGACGTCAACGTCCAGGCGGTCAAGGACGACGGCACCGTACTGCGTCCCGTCCGGAAGAACGTGGCGATCCCGCTGACCGACAGGGCGCGCGACGTCGCCTCGGGACGCGGGGGCACGTACCTCTCAGACGCGCACGTGGGCGACACGCATGTCCGCGTGCTCACGTTCCCTTACGCGCCCGGCTACGCGCTCCAGGTCACCCGTTCGCTCGAGGAAGTGGACGACACTCTCGAGCGCATCAGAACGCTTCTCTTCCTGATCGCGGTGGGGGGCATCCTTGTCGCCGCCGCGCTCGGTCTGCTCGTATCGCGGGCCGCCGTGGCGCCCGTCAAGCGCCTGACCGAGGCGTCTGAGCGTGTTACCGCGACGGGCGACATGTCCGAGCGCATCGACGCGCGCGGCCAGGACGAGCTCAGCCGGCTCGCCGGCAGCTTCAACAGGATGCTGGCCGCGCTCGAACACTCGTCGAGCGCACTCGAGGAGTCGGCATGGGCGCAGCGTCAGCTCGTCGCCGATGCCTCGCACGAGCTGCGCACGCCGCTGACCAGCCTGCGAACGAACTTCGAGGTGCTGATGACCGAGGAGCACCTTTCCGCCGAGGAACGACGGCGGCTGCTCGACGACGTGGTCGAGCAGATAGCGGAGATGACGACGCTGATCGCCGAGCTGATCGAGCTCGCCCGCGGCGATCAGCTCCCGTCGGAGCCCGAGGAGGTGCGGCTCGACCTGCTCACGGCCGACGCGGTCGAGCGGGCGCGGCGCGACCGCCCGGGCGTCACGTTCACGACCGAGCTCGGCGAATCGACGGTACGCGGCGTGCCCGCCTCACTCGAGCGGGCGATCGGGAATCTGCTCGACAACGCGGCCAAGTGGAGCCCGGGCGGCGGCGAGGTCGAGGTGCGGGTCGGCGCAGGCGAGGTCGTCATCCGCGACCACGGGCCCGGGATCGCCGAGGAGGATGCGCCGCACGTCTTCGACCGCTTCTACCGCTCGCCTTCCGCGCGCGGGCTGCCCGGGTCCGGGCTCGGGCTCGCCATCGTCCGCCAGGTAGCGGAGGCCCACGGCGGCAGCGTTGTCGCCGAGCGCGCTGAAGGCGGAGGCACCCGGGTCGTCCTACGGCTGAACGGTGGCCCGGGCTCAGGCGCCCTCTCAGAGAACTCCTAGGGAACCTTCACGCGCCTCTCAGGGCAGGTTCACGGGCCGCTTAGGAGCCGCTGATTCGCTCTAGCTCGTCGCAGTCAACTACGAGAAAGGAGCGACGATGCAGAACCACGCAAGGAAGATCGCGGCGGGCACGGTGGCCGTGCTCGCGATCGCCGGCGGTGGGGCCGCGTTCGCGGCAACGAAGGGAACGAGCGCCGAGCAGGAGAGCGAGGCCGTCGTCAGTGACGCGGCAGAGGAGCTCGGCGTCACGCCGGCGGCGCTGACGAGCGCGCTGAAGAAGGCACTCTCGAACCGGGTCGATACCGCGGTCGAGGCGGGGCGGCTCACGCAAGAGCAGGGCGACGAGCTCAAGGAGCGCATCGAGGCCGGCGACGTTCCGCTCGCCGGCCTCGGGCCTGTCATGGGTCCCCGTCACGGCCCCGGCGGCCACCACGCCGGACTGGCGGCCGCGGCGACCTACCTCGGCATGACCGAGGCGGAGCTGCGGACGGCGCTCGAGAGCGGCAAGACGCTCGCCGAGCTGGCGAAGGCGCGCGACAAGACGGTCGACGGGCTCGTCGGCGCCATGGTCGACGATGCCAGGGCCGAGCTCGACGCCGCGGTGAATGCCGGTCGGCTGACCGAGGAGCAGCGGGACCGGATCGCCGGCGACCTCGAGGAGCACATCACGGCGCTGGTCAACGGTGACTTGCCTGCGCATCCGTCTGGGCCGCCGCCGAACCTCGACCGCGCACCCTTCGCGGGCCCGCCCGCCGCGGCCTGAGCGGATACGTGAGCGGGGCCGGGATTCCGCCCGGCCTCGCTCAGGTCCTGGCGAACACCGTCACGGGACCGTCCGACGCGAGCTCGCGGAAGCCGCGGCGGACGAGCGTCCGGCGCGCCGCGCGCTCGCAGTTGGGGATCGCAGGATCCGCGTACAGGCCTCCGTGCACGGCGACGTAGACGACTCCGAGCGCGCGTAGCCGCCGCTCGATCGCTGGACTCCACGCTCCGCAGTTGAGCGGCACGAGGGCCCGCGCGGTGCGGTCGGCGGCCCGTGGTGCAGTCGAGGAGTAGCCGCCCGGCCGCTCGCGCGGCGCCTGGAGCCCGTACAGGAGGTACACCGAGCCGTAATGGCGCTCGGGGATGAAGACGGGCAGCTCCAGCAGGCGGCCGGGAGGCTCGCCGCGCAGGGCGGCATAGGCGGCGTTGCGCTCGTCGGCCGTTGCCGGCCGGTAGAGCGAGACGCCGAGGCGCAGGTCGGCGGCGACGAGCAGCAGGGCGAGCGCCAGCAGGACGCGGCCGCGCACGCGGTCGAGCGCGTAGGCGGCGAGCGCGGCGAGCGCGAGGCAGGCGATCGGCATGAGCCGCTCCGGCACGCGCGGGTAGCGGAGCGGGGGCAGCGCGCGCCAGAGCGGCTCGTAGAGCGGCAGGTTCGTGCCGAGGGCGAGCAGAGCCGGGACGGCGGCGCCGGCGGCGAGCAGCGCGGCGAGCGCGAGGCGGCGGGTCACGACGAGCGCCGCCAGCCCGGAGAGTGCCAGCAGCGGCGTCAGCCAGCCGAGGAAGACGAACTCCTCGAGCGCGTCGACATCGCGCGCGACGAAGGCGCTCCAGCGCGCGGAGAAGGCCGCGACCTCGGCGAGCGTGCGGCCCTCGTCCGCCACGGATCCCTCGATGACCGCCCGCTGAACCGCGAAGCCGGCGGCCACGGCCGCCGCGCCTGCGACCGCGGCGCCGGCGAGCGCCCGGTGGTCATGCGTCCGCACCACCGCGTAGGCGAGCGCGAGCGGGATCGCCCCGAGCGCGAGGTGGAGCTGCCCCGACAGCGGCACCGCCACGAGGGCCGCGCCGCCGAGCGAGAGCCAGGGGAGCGAGCCGCGCCGGCCCCGCTCGAAGCCCAGGAGCGTGAGGGGCAGGAGTGCCGCGGCGGGGCCGAGCAGGTGTCCCGTGCTCTGCGCGACGCGGTACGGCGCGAGCGCGAAGGCGAGCCCGCCCACGAGCGCGGCGCCGCGTCCGAGCCCGAGCGCGCGCAGCCACGCGCAGGCGAGCGCGCCCGCGAGCACGTAGGTGAGGAGCAGCAGCGCGTTCCAGGCGCCGACCACGCCGAGCATCAGCTCGAGCGGCCAGTACGGCAGGCCGAAGAGCCAGCCCTGCAGGTTCGGGACCGGCTCGACCTCGGGCCGGAACGAGTAGGGGTCGCGCCAGGGTGTCTCCAGCCGCTCGAGCTGGTGCCCGACGAGCCAGAGCGCGTAGGAGAGCTGCAGGTGGTCGCCTGCGGCGGGTTCGCCGTAGGAGGGGTCGGCGCGCGCGAGGAACGCGTCGTCGGCCTGTTTCACGGCGGGCCATGTCGCGAGGAGCGCGGCCAGCAGGTAGAGGCCGCAGGCTAGTCCCGCAAAGCCCGCGCGGCCAAGACGAGCTCCTCGACGTCCGGCAGCTCGCTCGGCTCGTAGCGCCATGCGCCGCGCACCGTACCCCGCTGGTGGATCCGCGAACGGCCATCTAGGTGTGGGACCCACAGACCTGTGAGACGCGGCTGATCGGCGGTTGGCCGCCGAGCGAGCTGTGCGGTCGGTGGTGGTTGTACCAGCGGAGGTAGCTGGGGAGGGCTTGGGCGCGGTGGCTGCTGCTGGGGTAGGCGAA
>JBHEMZ010000051.1:0-7992 GCA_046262315.1 Gaiellaceae bacterium | reverse complement strand
TCGCCTGGCTACACCAATACCGCCGTCTCCGCGTCCGCTACGAACGCCGCGCCGACATCCACGAAGCGTTCCTCCAGATCGCCGGCTGCCTGATCTGCCTCAAGCTCCTCAACACCGAGGAGTCATTCTGTTAGGCGCTCTAAGAGCCCGCGAGCCACTCGCGACGAGCCGAGCGGATCGCTTCGAGATCGCTGTCGATCAGGCCGCCGAGGCGCACTCCGACGGCGCCCAGGAGTCCCGTGGCGATGAAGAGCCAGGCCTCAGCGGCCGGATCGCGCTCGGTCCGGACGCCGCCCCGCTCCTGGGCGCGCCGGATCACAGCGGCGACGTACTCGTGGATCGTCCGGACGTAACGCTGCATGTAGTGGCGCAGCTCCGCGTCGCCGGCCGCGTCGGCGATCGCCTGGAGCCAGAGGTTCGACAGCATGGCCTTCTGCTGCGCCGAGCCGTGGAACGCGCGACCCATGGCGGAAAGCCACTCGGCCGGGTCGGGCTCCGCCTCGACGGCATGTTCCCAGATCCCTCGCGCCTGCAGCCAGGCCTCGTCGAGGCAGGCGAGATAGAGCTGCTGCTTCGACGGAAAGTGCCGGTAGAGCACCGGCTCGGTCACGCCGGCGGCCGCCGCGATGTCCGCGGTCGTCGTGCCGTGGTAGGTGCCGTGCGAGAAGCACCGGCAGGCGGTCTCGAGCAGCCCGGCCCGCCGCTCCTTGGCCGGGAGCCGGCCGCGGCTCGCGGTCACGACGCGGGCTCGCGGGTGGCCCGATCGAAGATGCTGGCTGTTCTCATAGTTAGCGTCGACTAACTTAACATGGGTGCTCCCATCTGTCGTCCCGCAGTAGGCTGCCGCCGTGGCGGAGGTCGTCTGGCGGCCGACGGATGAAGTGCTGGCGCGGGCGAACGTCGTTCGTCTCATGCGATGCCACGGCGTCGCCGACTATCACGAGCTGGTGCGCCGCTCGCAGGAAGATCCCGAGTGGTTCTGGCCCGCCGTAGTCGAGGATCTGGGGCTCGAGTTCTCGCGGCCGTGGAAGCAGGTGGTCGACGACTCCGGCGGGCCGGAATGGGCGACGTGGTTTGTCGGCGCGCGACTGAACGTCGCCTCGAGCTGCGTGCACCGCTGGGTGGGAGGCGAGCGCTCCGGGGCGGCGGCCGTCGTCTGGCACGCGGAGGACGGAGAGCGCCGGGAGCTCAGCTACGGCGAGCTCTCGCGCGAGGTGACGCGCCTCGCCGAGGTGCTCGTCGCGCGCGGCGTCGAGCCCGGCGACCGCGTCGCGATCTACCTGCCCATGTCGGCCGAGGTGGCGATCGCTTCCCACGCGTGCGCACACGTGGGTGCCGTGCAGGTGCCGATCTTCTCTGGTTTCGCAGCGCCCGCCGTTGCGGCGCGTCTCCAGGACTCCGAGGCGAAGGTGCTCATCACCGCCGAGGGCACGCTGCGGCGAGGACGGAAGGTGCCGATGAAGGCCATCGCGGACGAGGCTGCCCGGGAGGCTCCCGCGCTCGGGCACATCCTGGTCTGGCGCCGGTTCGGCGGGAAGGGTCCGATGCAGGCCGGCCGCGACGAGTGGTGGGACGAGGCGACGGCCGGCTCACCCGGAACGCTCGAGCCGCTGCAGGTCGACTCCGAGCATCCCTACCTTTTGACGTATACGTCCGGCACGACCGGGCGTCCGAAGGGGATTGTCCACGTGCACGGCGGCTTCCTCGTCTCGATCGCGCGCGAGGTCGCCTACCAGGCCGACGCGCATGCGGACGACCGGCTGCACTTCTCCACGGACATGGGCTGGATCATGGGCCCGTGGACGGTCGTGGGCGGACACGCCGCGGGATGCACGCTCGTGCTTGCGGAGGGAGCCCCCGACTGGCCCGCCGACCGGCTGTGGAGGCTGATCGAGGCGGAGCGCGTCTCGATCCTAGGCTGCTCCCCGACCCTGATCCGGGCGCTCATCCCGCACGGCGAGCCGGCCGCCGACCTCTCGTCGCTGCGCACGATCGTGACGACCGGCGAGCCGTGGAACCCCGACCCGTACAGGTGGCTCTTCGAGCGGGTGGGCGGCGGGCGCTGCCCGATCATCAACTGTTCCGGAGGCACCGAGATCGGTGCGTGCTTCCTCTCGCCCACGCCGGCAACGCCCATCAAGACGTGCTCACTGGGCGGGCCTGCGCTGGGGATGGCGATGGACGTCGTCGATGGAGCGGGACGCTCGCTCGTCGGGACGGGCGAGGTAGGCGAGCTCGTCTGCCGGAGGCCGTTCCCCGGCATGACGCGTGGGTTCTGGCGGGATCCGCAGCGGTACCTCGAGACCTACTGGCAGCGCTTTCCCGGAGTGTGGGTGCACGGCGACTGGGCCTCGGTCGACGAGGATGGCTACTGGTTCCTGCACGGGCGCTCCGACGACACGCTGAACATCGCCGGCAAGCGGATCGGGCCGGCGGAGATCGAGTCCGCAGCCGTCGAGCATCCGGCCGTGGCGGAGGCGGCGGCTATCGGAGTGCCGCACGACGTGAAGGGCGAAGTCGCGTGGGTCTTCTGCATCCTCTCGCCGGGGTGGGAGGCGACGAGCGAGCTGGCGGCCGAGGTGGCCGACACGGCGGCGGACCAGCTCGGACGCGCGTTCCGCCCCGACCGGGTGGTCTTCGTGGGCGCGTTGCCGAAGACCCGCAGCGCGAAGATCATGCGGCGGGTCGTGCGCGCGAAGGCGCTCGGCACTGACCTGGGCGACCTCTCGTCGCTCGAGAACCCCGAGGCGCTCGAGGAGATCGAGCGCGCCGTCGCCTCACCCGGCCTCCGGGCAGACCGCCCGACGCCTGGATCACGGCACGAACTCCTTCCAGAGTCCTGACAGCGGCGGGGTCAGACCCAGGCCGTGGCTGCGCGGGACATGTGCTTTGTGACAAAAGCGTTCCGTTCCGCGACGCGGCCCCCTCCGCCGGGTACGACGGGATCTACGCTCGACGGCATGGCGCGACTCCTCCGCTCGCATCTGCCCGACGGGTTCTTCCACGTCACCGCCCGCGGCGTCGACGGAACGCTCATCGTCCGCACACGCGAGGACGGGCTGGCCTTCCTGCGGCTGCTCCGGTCGGTCGTCGAGCGCTTCGACTGGACGCTTTACGCGTTCTGCGTGATGCCGAACCACTACCACCTCGTGCTCCAGACGACCCGCGAGCATCTCTCCCGCGGCTGCCACCGGCTCAACGGCATCTACGCGCAGGCCTTCAACCAACGCCACGAGCGCAGAGGCCACCTCTTCGGCGACCGCTTCTGGTCAGGACTCATCGAGAGCGACACGCACGCTTTCGCCGCATCTCGGTACGTGGTCTACAACCCCGTTCGAGCAGGGCTCTGCACAGAGGCGGAGGACTGGCCGCTGACGGGCTGCCGGTACGGCGTCACCGATGTGTAGGCCTAGGCGCGCGGCTGGACCCAGGTCGCCCGCGCAAGGGCGAGCACCTCGCCGGCCGCCCCGTGGAGCGCGGTCCCTGCTTCCGCCCTGCGCCCCTTGCCGCCGAGTGGCCAGCCGACGACAATGCACGGCTCGCCCGCACGGGGGAGGCGCACCACCCTCGCCGCAAGCCGGCCGAGGAGCCACTCGCCGCGTTCCGGAAAGCCCACCGCGATCGCGCCGGGACAGTCGAGTGCAGCCCAGACGATCTCCGGCGGAGGCTCGGCGGCCGGCGTCCACGGCGCGGCCACGATTTCGGTTCCAGGAAGCGGCGCGGCGAAGATGCGCAGGCCGTCAGCTCGCTCCGGCCCGCAGACGACGCACGTCGGGTAGGCGTGGTGCCGGAACCCCGGATAGCGGCGCGAGGCCTCGTCGGCCTCGGCACGGTATGGCGGTACCGGCGGGCGGACCTCCACGCGCGCAGGAACGGCCTCGGCCACCACCTCGTCCCCGTCCAGGACCGCCAGTCCTTCGCCCCTCCACTCGACCCTGAGCGGTCGGCCGAGTGGCGGCGGGCGGCGAAGCGTCACCTCGGCCTCTCCGCCCAGCCTGGCGGCAAGCAGGCCGCACGTGTAGCCACCGTTCGCGGAGCCAGGCGGGCCGTTGAAGAACGGGTCGATGACGAGCGGCTCGAGCACAGCGGTATCGTGCCGACTCGTGAGCGACCTCTCCGGCCAGGTCGCGCTCGTCACCGGGGGCGGCCGCGGCATCGGCCGCGCCATCGCCCTGGAGCTGGCGAGCGCGGGCATGCGCGTCGCCGTCTCGGCGCGCACGCGGGAGCAGGTGGAGGAGACCGCTCGCGACGCCGGCGGTCTCTCAGTCGTCGCCGACGTGAGCAACCGCGACGACGTCGAGCGCATGGTGGCCGAGGTCGAACGGGAGGTCGGCCCGATCGACCTGCTAGTGGCGAACGCCGGCATCGCGGTCTGGGAGGAGGCCGCTTGGGAGCTCGACCCGTCGGACTGGTGGCAGGTCTTCGAGGTGAACGTGCTCGGCGCCTACCTCTGCGCCCGCGCGGTGATCCCGTCGATGCTCGAGCGCGGGCTAGGCCGGATCGTACTGACGGGAAGCGGCGCCGCCTACCTCCCCGGCTCGACCTCGACCGCCTACAGCGCGAGCAAGTCGGCGCTCTACCGCTTTGGCGAGACGCTCGCGGCACAGCTCGAGCCGCACGGCATCCCCGTTTTCGTCATCAGCCCCGGGCTCGTCAGAACCGAGATGACGGGCGACCGCTTTCCGGACGACGCCCCGTGGACGCCACCCGAGCTCGCCCCGCGCCTCGTGCACGCGCTGGCGGCCGGGCGGCTCGACCGGCTCGCGGGCCGCTACATCCACGCTGAGCACGACCAGGATCTCGACGCGCTCGAGCGTCGCGCCGAGGAGATCGTGGAGCAGGATCTGAACACGATCCGCCTCCGTCGCTGATCGCGGCCTGTACAGTTTTCGACTGAGAGGCGAAAACTGTGAGACTCGCGCTCGCGCAGATCAACTCCGTCGTCGGCGACCTCGACGGCAACCGCGCGCTCATCCTCGAGCGCGTGGAGGAAGCACGGGCGGCGGGCGCCGACGTCGTGCTTTTCCCCGAGCTCGCAGTCACCGGCTACCCGCCCGAGGATCTTCTGCTCCGCCCCGGTTTCGTGCGCGCTGCCGAGCACTCGCTCGAGGAGGTCGCGCGAGCCTGCCGCGGCATCATCGCTCTCGTCGGCACACCACACTTCGACCGCGATCTCTACAACGCGTGCGCGGTCTGCGTCGGCGGCGAGGTGCGCGCGCTCTACTGCAAGCGGTTCCTGCCCAACTACGGGGTTTTCGACGAGGAGCGTTACTTCGCGCCGGGCCGCGAGCTCGTCTTGCTGGAGCACGGAGGCACCCTGCTCGGGCCGACGGTCTGCGAGGACATCTGGCAGCCAGGCCCGCCTGCGACCGACCTGGCGCTCGCGGGCGCCCACCTCGTCGCGAACATCTCGGCCTCACCGTTCCACGTCGGCAAGGAGCGTGAGCGCGAGGAGATGCTCAAGACGCGGGCGCGCGACAATGCCTGCTTCATCGCGTTCTGCAATGCCGTGGGCGGGCAGGACGAGCTGGTCTTCGATGGGCACTCGGTCGTGCTCGACGACGAGGGGAAGGTACTCGCGCGGGCTCCCGGCTTCGAGGAGGCGTTGCTCTTGGTGGACGTCGACCCCACGGTCGCGGTCGGACGGCGGCTGCGCGACGTCCGGCGCCGCGCGCTCGCGCGCGGACTCGACCCGCACCACGTGCCTGTCGTGCACGTCGGCGCCCCTCGCACGGAAGCCGCCGAGCCTGTCCTGCCGCAGGTTGCGCCGCTCGTCGAGGAGCTCGAGCAGATGAAACGCGCGCTCGAGCTGGGCCTCGCGGACTACGTGCGCAAGAACGGCTTCGACGAAGTCGTGATCGGCGTCTCCGGCGGCATCGACTCGGCGGTCACGGCCGCGCTGGCGGCCGAGGCGCTCGGCGCCGGGCGCGTCCACTGTGTCTCGATGCCCTCGCGCTGGAGCTCCGAGGCGACGCGCGGCGACGCGCACCGCCTGGCCGACAGTCTCGGCGCTGCGTTCGTCGAGCTGCGGATCGACGAGATCGTCCGCGCCTTCGAGACGATCCTGGCCGACACGTTTGCCGGCCGGGAGCCAGACCTCACCGAGGAGAACCTCCAGGCTCGGGTACGCGGTACGCTGCTCATGGCGCTGTCCAACAAGTTCGGCTGGCTCGTCGTCGCCACCGGCAACAAGTCGGAGCTGTCGGTCGGGTACTCGACGCTCTACGGCGACATGGCCGGCGGATTCGCGCTCATCAAGGACGTGTACAAGACGGACGTCTTCCGGCTCGCGCGCCACCTGAACGAGAGCGCCGGGCGCGAGCTGATCCCGGACTCGATCATCGAGCGCGCCCCGAGCGCCGAGCTGCGGGCAAACCAGCTCGACGAGGACTCGCTGCCGGCCTATGCGAAGCTCGACCGCGTGCTCGAGGCATACGTGGAGCTCGACCGCTCGCGCGACGATCTCTCGAGGGACGGCTTCGATGCCGACGTGGTCGAGCGGGCGCTGGCGCTGATCGACCGGTCGGAGTACAAGCGACGCCAAGCGCCGCCGGGCGTGAAGCTGCGGCCCAAGGCGTTCGGCCGCGACCGCCGCACGCCGATCACGAACCGCTGGCGCGGATGAGACTGTTCGTCCTCGCTCCGCGGGGCACGCAATCGCGCGGGACATCGAGCGCCGGGTTCGAGCCGGCCGCGGTCGGAAGCGGGCTGGCGCTGTTTGCACTTCTCGGCCTCCGCGCGCGCCGACGGGCCCGATAACGCCGATCAGACTCCGACGTCCGACGGAGCCACCGGCGCACCGGCATCGACCAGCCCGCGGAGCAACGTGGGCAGTCGGCGCGGCGCGAAAATCGAGTCGCTTGACTCGAGCTCGTCGAGCGTCCACCAGCGCTGTTCCGCGATTCCCTCTGCCCGCAGCGCTTCGGCGGTCCACTCGGGCGCGGGCTCGAAGGCGGGCACGCGGACGAGATAGTGCCGCTCGGACTGCCCTCCCCAGCCCGCCATGTCCGCGAACCAGTGGTCTCGCGTCCAGACGCACGGGCCGAGCTCGGGATCGCGAAGCCCAGCCTCCTCGCGGAGCTCGCGTCGGAGCGCGTGCTGGTGCGTCTCGCCCGGCTCGAGGCCGCCCCCGGGCGGAGCCCATACGGTCTTGTCAGGCCACTCGAACCGGACGAGCAGCACGCGATCCGCGGGGTCGAGCACAACGGCGCGTACCGCGCGGCGCAGCGGGAGACCCGTCGAGCGGCCTGCGAGCTCCTGGAACCACCGCTCGCGGTCGAGCCATGGCACGCCTGCATTTGCGGGCGACGTAGAGGGCAGCACGAAGAGCTTCGCGCGTCCGAGCGCGAGTTCCTGGAGGCCCAATGCGGGGCGCTCGCCGAAGACTCCACGGTAGGCCTCCTTGCCGACGAAGCCGATCCACAGCGGTCGCCATTCGCCCGCGATGCCCTCCAGGCGTTCTCGCGACCCGGCGAAGTCACCTCGACGCAGGTCGCCGGAGCCCGGCGTCGTACGGGGCGCCGCGTTCGTCACGCCGAGACCGTAGTCCGGCAGGCGGTGCTGCTCAGACGGATCGAGCAGCCGCGGCGTGAACCCTGCCGCGTGGAGCAGACGCCAGAAGTCGTTGCGCGGGTTCGCGAAGTGCGGCCCCGCGGCCGCCGACACGCGCCCGGGGTTGATGCCGCAGAACAAAACGCGGAGCCGGGGTGCCAGGATGTCCGGCAGCGCCGACGTCACACTCACGACGCGGTCCGTCACAGAGTCGGCACGGCGCGTTTCACACGGGTGTGGATTTCCTGGGTAGGGTGAAACCGGGTGGTGGGTTCGGGGTGCCCCAGCGCGCGCGGGTAACTAAGTGCTCCCGGCCGTAAGTTCGCTCACCGTCACGCGGCCAGCTGGAGCTGAGGCTCGTGCGCTGCGATGCGCGCGAGCAGGGCGGCGAGGTCGTCGCGGGTGAAGCGCCAGTCGAACGGCTCGGCGATCTCGTTCCAG
>JBHEMZ010000050.1:0-5923 GCA_046262315.1 Gaiellaceae bacterium | reverse complement strand
GCGTCCCGGTGCTGTTTGCTCCCATGGCGTACACGAGGGAGGACTACGCCGACGCACGGCTGCAGAAGCGAAGCGGGATCAACCGGCTGATGTTCGAGCGGAAGATGTTCCTCGCCGGCAGCTGGGGCGCGGACTTCCATCCCGAGCTGCGACCGCGCGACGACGAGGCCGTGCTGCTGCCGCACAAGGGCATCGACGTCTTCGAGACCGACCTGCCCGACCACCTCCAGCGGCTGGGAACGACCCACCTCGTGATCGCCGGCATGACCGCAACCATGTGCTGCGAATCGACCGGACGCCACGCGATGGAGCACGGATACGACGTCACCTTCCTCTCGAACGCGATCGGCTCCGACAATCCCGCATCGTACGAGGCGGCGATCCATCTCAACTACCCGCTGATCGCCAACGCCGTCCTCGAAGTCGAGGAGTTCCTCGCGGCACTGCAGGACGCCGAAGGCGGGTCGCCCGAGCCCGGCGATCGCGTGCGCGGCTCCGACCACGGCGAGATCGGCGAGGTCAAAGAAGTCGTCCAGCCGAGCGCGGAGACCGCTGGGTATCTGCTCGTTCCGCGCGGGCTCGTCATCGAGCGCGACACGTACATCCCACTCGACGCCGTCGTGAGGAAGGTCGGACGCGACGTCTTCGTCAACATCCCGAAGCTGATCGTGGGAAAGATGCCCTGGGACGCGCCGCCTTCGGCGGCTGATGAGGAGGCGAAGCGGGGCCCGCGTCGCGGCGACGTCGAGCGGCTCTATCGTTCGCGCGAACCGTCGCGCTGGGAGACCCGCCGCGGCTAGCCTCCCGCGCGGAGCTACGCGGCTGCCGCCGCTTGCGCCGCGCGCGTTCGACCAAAGACATCTACTCGTGCTCCCAGTACGTCACGCGGCCGTCTCGTGCGGCGACGAAGCGGACGGCGCCGTGCTGGAGACGACGATGGCGACACTGCCCGGCAGGGCACCGACCAGCCGGCAGGCGGAGTGGCGCGAATCGAGAGCGAGCGGCGTCGACGGCTGCGGATCCCCCCCAAGGTTCACACGCGGCCACGTGAGCCCACGGCGCTGTCGAAGCGATTTCGCGATAGCCGTCCCGCGCGCCGGAGTACTCCGCGCCCACCGCGGATCAGTTCGCCCGCGCGACGTCGGCCGACGACGCATGGGAGAGCGGCGGATCGCTCAAGTGGCGTGCCTTTTTCCGCACCCGCACTGGTCACCCCCCGCCCAGAATCGCGCGCATTTCGTCCGTTTGCGTCAAAACGAATGGGGCGCCCAGAGGAGCTTTCGCCCAGCTAGCCGATCGCGAACTCGGCACTCGCCGGTCGGGCCAGGCGTACACACCGGCGAATCGCGAGAGATCGCCGGCGCATCAGGTTCTGAGTCCAGGCGGAGCGGCGGGACGCCGATCTCGAACAACGCTTGCATCAGACAGTGAAGAGCGAGCGGTACAACGCCCGGTGTTGCTGTCGTCATCAGCACGACCTCGGCGTGGCGCTCCGGTACGAGTCGCAGAACCGTCCGCTCGCCGTTAATGACGCTTTCCCAGCCATACACGTGATCGCCCTTCCAGTCGAACCACGCCCAGCCGAGACACCAGCCGTCGAGCCAGGCGCGAATTCCAGGCGCGGGCTGCGGGGGACGCAACGTCGCCAGCACTGGATCGGCGAGATGCAGCGCCGCGAAGCGCAACATGTCGCCGGCCGCGGAGACCATGCTTGTGCCGGCCGGAGCGAACGCACGCACGACGAGGGGTTGGACTGGGACTGCGCCGTCCGCCCCCAACTCGTGGCCGGAGACGCGAGCAGCCGAGTCGGATCCCGTTGCAAGGTCGTCCCATGCAGTCCCGCCGGCGTGATCAAGTCGGTGCGCATCGCTTCCTCCCATTACGCTTCCCGTCACCGTTTCGATCGCCCGCCCGGCGCCGACGCCTGCTATTGAGCTATGCAGCCTCGGCGAGAACGGGCGATGCGCCGAGGGCTGTGAAGATCGCCTCGCTCTCGCGCAGCGCTTTCGCATTCCCGCACCGTCCAAGCCCGAGCAGGGCGTACGCCCGTTCTAGGACGCTTCCATACCGCTCCCAGTCTGCGGCGGCCTGCTCGAACAAGGCGGCGGCCTCCCCGACGCTGCCGGAAGCCTCCGCGATCATCGCTCTCGCACCCAGCCGCGAACAACGGCCCCAGGCCGAGTCGTGCTCCGACCCGTCTAAGAACGACTCGGCGAGGTCGCGGCGACCTGCCGCCATCGCGAGGCGGACCGGCCAGACGAGCCCTATCGAACGCCACGTCGGCGCACCTCCACGGGTCACGCGCTCGAGCTCGGTCACTCGCTCGAGCACGGTCACGAGGTCTTCCTGCGCCGAGGCGACGAGAGCCGCCACGGCGAGGCCCGGGACGAGCACCTGTGGCTCGCCGCTCTCGCGTGCGGGAGGCAGGAGCGCGTCAACCTCTGCCGCCGCCCTCGAGAGCGACCCGCGGTGCACGAGGACGTTTGCGAGGTGGGCGCGCGCGATCGGCTCGAGCTGCCCACCGCCATGCTCGCCCAGCCATGACAAGATCTCGGCGGCCTCCTGGACGAGCTCGTCCCAGTCGCCGAGGTGGTAGAGGCTTCGCAGCCGCTCTCCCCGTGTCCACATCGCCGACCCGGTGATGCCTCGGGCGTACGAAAACTCGATCGCTTCGTCCCAATGCTTGCGCGCCTCGCGCAAATCCTGGAACCATCCGGTCGCGTCGGCGAGATTGTTCATCGCCACCGCCGTGGAACGGCCCAGGCCGAGGCGAAGACCGAGTTCGCGGGCGTCGCGACAGTCGCCGATGCAGCCGGGATCCCCCGAGTGTCCTTGGATCGTCGCTCTCGCGAGAAGCAGAGTCATGACGTCTTCGACGCCGAGCTCAGCCGCGAGAGCCAAGCCCTTCTCGAGGAGAACGGACGCCTCCTCGAACCCACCTGCGATGGCGGCGCGCAGCGAGGAACTGCCGTACACCGTGACGAGGTCAGGCCCCGGCTCCCACTCGAGAATGGAGATCGCCTCGAGCTCGAGCTCGCGAGTGCGTGCCAGGTCGCCTCGCATCCAAAGCACGGTCGCGAGATGGCTCATTGTCACCGCCGCTGCGTGCGGATCGAGCTCGCGAAAGATAGCGATCGCCGCGTCCGCCGCCTCTATCCCCTCGGCCACCTCCCCGCGGTGGCCGAGCACGGGCGCCAGCCGCGCGAGCGCGGTTGCGCGCGCCTGCTCGTCATGCTCGGAGAGCGCGAGCGCACGGCGGAAGTACGCCTCGGCCGCCTCAGTGTCGAGCTGTGTCGCGCGGTCCCCGGCCAGCAGGAGAAACCTCATCAGTTGCTCCGCGACGTCAGGACGCCTGCCCCCTGACGCCTCGAGAAGCTCGAGAGCCTGGCCATAGTGGTAAACGAGGATCTCGGCCTGGTCCTCGAGCCGCTCGTCGGCGGTGTCTTCGACCCACGCTGCGGCCGCGAGATGCTTCTCGGCACGCGGCGAGCGCGGGATCTGCTGACAGGCGACATCGCGAACGAGCGCATGCCAGAAGGAAAATTCGTCCTCGCCCTCGACCGACGATACGCGGATGGGACGGACGAACTCACGTCGCACAAGCTCGTTCAGGCTCCGGCGAACTTCGTCGCGCTCGCGTCGACCGATCGCCGCAATCGATCCGCTCCAAAAGATCCTGCCGACAACGGACGCGTCTTGGACAAGCGCCTTGAGCTCGGGCGACAGAGTGTCGAGTCGCGCCGCGATCAAGGCGTGCACCGTTTCCGGCACGGCGAGATCCTCCGCCCCGCCGCGTTCCGCGAGCATTCGCGCGAACTGCTCGGCGTAGAGCGGATTTCCGCCCGCCCGCTCGAGGAGCACGGCCTGCGTCTCCGCGGGAAGCAATGTCCTCTCGAGCAGGGCGTGCAGCAGCTTCGCGGCCTCCTCGGTCGACAGCGGCGAGAGCGAGATCGTCGTCGCGTTGCGTTTCCCACCGCCCCAACTCGGACTCCGTTCGAAGAGCTCGGGACGCGCGGTACAGAGAAGCAGGAGCGGCACCGGCGGACTCCAGTCCAGGAGGTGTTCGAGGAACTCGAGCAGGGGTGCGTCCGCCCAGTGCAGGTCTTCGAGGACGAAGACGCACGACCGACGTGCGGCGATCGCCTCCAGGAACCGCCGCCAAGCGGTGAACGACTCCTCCCGGCTGGCAGCCGGACCGTCGCCCCCGGCCCCGACGAGTGGCGCGAGTCGGGAAACAAACCACGCGCGATCCGACTCGTCGGCGAAAAGCGCGGAGACGATCTCTTCGAGCTTCGAGGCGGCTTCGCCCTGATCGTCCGACTCCAGGATGCCCGCCTCGGCCTTGACGATCTCTCCGAGCGCCCAGAAGGTGATTCCCTCCCCGTAGGGCAGGCAACGCCCGTGGCGCCAGGTCACGATCTCCGGCCGGTCGTCGAGGGCGCCGCGAATCTCGGTCACGAGCCGGCTCTTGCCGATTCCGGGCTCGCCCACCACCGTGGCGAGCTGTACGGAGGACTCACGCTCGGCACGCAAAAACGTCTCGAGCAGAAGCGTGCGCTCGTGCTCGCGCCCAACGAACGGCGTACGAGTCGCCGCTTCCGGCTGTCCGACGCGACTACGCGCATGAACGGCGCGCCAGACCGGAATCGGGTCCGCCTTCCCTTTCGCCGAGACCGGTTCGAGCTCCTCGAACGCGATCGCAGCCTCGGTCGACCGCATCGTCGCCTCGTCAACGACCGCGGTCCCCACCGGCGCCGAGGCCTGCAGGCGCGCAGCGGTGTTCACGACGTCCCCGGTCACGATCCCCTCGCCACGCTCGGGATGGGCGCCGATCGCGACGACGGCCTCTCCGGTCGTGACGGCGGCGCGAACTGCGAGCTTGACCCCTTCCTCGCGCAGATCCTCGATCGTGCCGAGTACCCGCAACGCAGAATGCACGGCACGCTCCGCGTCGTCCTCGTGCGCGACCGGGGCGCCAAAGACGGCCATGACGGCGTCGCCGATGAACTTCTCGACCGTCCCGCCGAAGCGCTCGATATCGGCCTTGACGCGCTCGTGGTACGGGCGAAGCGTCGCACGCACGTCCTCGGGATCCGCTCGGTCGGACCTGCCCGTGAATCCGACGAGGTCGACGAAGAGCACCGATACGACCTTGCGCTCCTCCCCCGCCCGGGTCTCTGCTGCGAGCGCATGGCCGCACGAGAGGCAGAACCGCGCTCGCTCGGGATTCTCCTCGCCACAGACACTGCAGACCTGCATCGGTCAGATCTTCGCAGCGAGTAACCCACGCGTCTACGCAGCAGGCGGGAGCGGCTCTTCTCCTGCCTCTTCCGCGTTCCCCACGATCACTGCCTCGACGAGCGCCCGGAACGCGCGCATTTCGTCCGTTTCCGTCAAAACGAATGGGCGCGCAGAGGAGTCCTCGCCCAGCTAACCGTCGGAGTGAAACGGCTCACGAGGGTCGCGCGTTTTCGCGAGCGGCCGCCTTGTTGGCCCGCGAAGCCGCGCAGCTTCGATGAGCGGCTTCGCGCCATGCCAGGGTGGTCGCCGGGTCTGCGAGGGACGCTTTTCCCGCCCGCTGCTGCTTGCTCCACCCCCGCCACGCACCGCCTGCGGGACCGCGGAATGGCGGCCGGTTTTTCGTTGGCTGGTTTCGAGGCAGCCCATGGCGGGTTTGCGGCTTGTTCTGCGGGGGTGGCGGGTTTCGGAGTTTCGAGGCATTGTGGGACGCGATGCGTCGCGGACGGCCTTCATCGGTGAGCCTGGAGCAGCGCGCCCGAATTGATCCACCCTGGGTCCGTTGGAGGCTCTGTTAGGTGGCGGACAGCATTGGGGTGTTGTCTTTCTTGATATTCAAGTGCTCGTACTCGGCGGGCGGCAAGTCAGCGAGTGCCTCGTGCAGTCTCTCTCCGTTGTAGAAGCC
>JBHEMZ010000049.1:0-4887 GCA_046262315.1 Gaiellaceae bacterium | reverse complement strand
TCGTCTCCGGGGTACCAGTCGAGTGGGTTGCGCCCGGAGCCGGCCTGGAACGTATAGGCCATCATGTTCCAGACGAACACGACGTTGGTTGCGCCCCGAGCGCGGAAGATCGAGACGATGCGCCGCCAGGCAGCGCGATATTCGGCCGGGGTGCCCCAGGCAGCGTCATCCTCGGGCTCTAACTGGAACGCAAGCATCACCTTATGGCCGAACGCCTTGAGGGCGTCGGCGCGTGCGGCGATCCAGGCATCGTGCTTGCCGCTCGCGATCTCGGCGAACGGCACCTTGACGCCGGCCTGGGTCGTCGCGGCCCACGACAGCGCCGGGATCCGGCCTCGCGCGACTGCCTGGGCATCGTACGCGGTCGGGAACGGCTTGTCCCAGCGGTGGTACATACGATCGAGGTCATACGTTCGACCGACGAGCGTCTCGAGGTACGCGACCTCCTGCTGCGCGGTCCGGCCGTCGCGCGCGCTGCCGTAAACGCCGAAGAGCGTGCCCTGTGAGGGAACGAGGACGGGCGACAGGCTTGCAGTTCCGGACGAGGTCTCGCTCATGGCCGAGCTCGTCGTGAGCAGGCCGAGCGCGAGGAATGCCGTGACCGCGGCGGCTAGCGAGAGCGGTGGGAGCGCTCGGCCGAGGGAGCGAACGCGGGTTGCGATCAATGCGGGACGGTGCGAGGCGGGGCGGCGGGGCGGGTTCATGTGCGACTCCTAGCTTCGGGGCATTGCGTTGTGCGTCGGAGCGCGCAGGGCGCGGCTGATCGCTAGACCGAGGGACGCCAGTGCAGAAAGCCCTGATCGAGGGAACCCTTTAGGGGCACATGCACCCCAAAGGGTTACGCTCGCGGCGCAGCCGGGGCGCCTCAGCGGGCGAGGAGCGCGACAGCTGCGGCCAGCAGGGCGACCGCGGCAAACCCGCGCACGAACAGGCTCACGAGCATGATGCCGGCGTAGATGAGTGCTGCCAGCCAGCGGGGAAACCGCAATGTGAACTCGACGCGTCCGGCGGAGTGGTGCGTTCGCCGCGCCGGGGCGAGGCAGTCACGCGCGTCCGGCAGGCGCGCGCGTGCGACGGCGGCGAGCTCCGGTGACACGAGCGCAACCTCGGGGCTGATCGGTTCGACGATGTCGGGGAGCGTCATTCATGACGAATATCGGCGCGGCGAGGCGGATCATGAAGTCGCGCGAGCGCGGGGCACAGCGGGCGCGCCCGACCTGCGGAAGGTGGGCTGCGCGAGGTCCTGCGTCCGTCGCGGACCGTTCGAGAACGCATCCCGGCTCCGGCGAAACGCGCCACGCAGGCGGCTCGGGCAACTGGCGGGCGACGACTGTCCTGCGCGCCAGCTCTACGAGGTCTCGGCCGGGAGGCTGGCCCGGTTAGTCGACGGCGATGTTGTCGAAGGCAACGTCGTACGTGCGCCCCGACCAGTGATCGCCGAGCTGCACTCGCTGGATCGGGGCCGTGCCGAGCGATTCCGTCTGCGTCAGCGCCGTCAGCCTGGCGCCGTCCAACCAGATTTCGACCTCGCTCGCCGCGCCGTTCACGCGCACCCGCAGCACCGCCCGGTGCCAGCCGCTGGAGACCACGGCCGAGCTGTACTTCGTCAGGCCGGTCACGTCGTTGCGGTAGCTCATTGTGCCCGCCTCGCTTACGCCGAGTCCCACCAGGGGCGTCCCCGCCGCGGTGCGGACGCGAGCCAGTGTCACGGGACTGTTGGGGCCGCGCGAAAGTACGTTGAACCGGAGCTGGTAGAAGACCTCCGTCCGCGGCGAGGCGAGCTGGAAACCGGCGTACGCAGGTGACCCTGTCGTCGTTGCCCGCGCGCCGAACGTGCCGGCGTAACGATGGGTCGTCTGCGCAACGATGCCCGTCGACCAGTGCCAGCGCGACAGGTTGCCCGTCTCGAAGTTGTCGTTGAAAAGGGCACCGGTGGCGAAGCGGAACCACGCCTTGAATGTCGCCGGTGAGGCGGGCGTCGTGACTACGTGGCTCGCGGCACCGCTGTCCCACCACGACGAGTGCGTCCAGACGGAGCCGCCACCGTCGATTTGAGTCGGCGCGGTGACGCGGACTTGGTAGCCATCCCACGACGTGACCGTCCGCGGCGCGTTGAAGATCAGCTCGCCAACGTTCAGCCTCCAGCCGTACGGCTGCGTCTCGAAGGTGAGATCCACCCTGCGCGCGTCCAGCCGCTGCGAGACCGTCGTCTTCGCGCCCTTGGAGTCAGTGGCCGTCAGCTGGATCTCGAGGTACGAGTTGGCCGCGGCGGCGAGGTCCTCGGGTGCCGGTGCGTTGAAGGTGACGTTGTTCCCCGAGACCGGCCCGAGGAACGGGTGCGTGTGCGTGTTGTGGTGCAGGAGCACCGTCCAGGAGAGCGCGCTCGCGGGCAGGGTCCCGTCCTCCGGGTCGGATGCGCTGCCGGTGAGGGTGATGATCTCGCCTACGCGGAAGAGCTTCGAGGTGGCCGGCGACTGGACGGACGGCGACGGCGGCGTGTTGCCGGCGTCGATCCGCAGCGTGGTGGAGTCCGAGCCGCCGCGGCCGTCACTCACGGTCAACGTCGCCGTGTACGTGCCCACCGACGAGTACGTATGTGACACGGTCGCGCCGGACGCCGTCGGGCTCCCGTCGCCGAAGTTCCAGTTATAGGTAAGCGGATCCCCGTCCGCGTCCCGGCTGTGCCGCCCGTCGAAGTTGACGGTCAGCGGAACATTCCCCGCGCTCGGGCTCGCGGAGGCCGCGGCGGTCGGCGAGCGGTTCGCCGTCCCTACGTACGCTACGCGACGAATCTCCCCGCCGTTTTGGAACGTGGCGTAGTAGAGGGCCTGGGTCGCTTCGTAGGGGCCCGAAGGTCAGATGCACGACGCTCGGGGCGGCCCCGAAATCGATCGACGTGAAGCTCCCGCCGCTCGGCGACATCCGGAAGATCTTGCCGCAGACGTAGTCGCCGTAGAGGTAGGCGGTGTCGTATTCGGAGGGCCACACACCCTTGGGCACGAATGCCGCTCCGGTGATCGATCCGCACCCGCCGCTGCGGCCGTACCAATGGATCGGGTTCGTCATACCCGCGGGCGGCGGGCCGCAGTTCGTCGTGGAGCCGGTCGCACACGGGCCTTCACGGACGTTCCAGCCGTAGTCGGCGCCTGCTTGACCGAGATCGATCTCCTCCCACGCCCCTTGTCCGACGTCGTTGATGTAGAAGCGTGTCGAGGCGGCGTTCGGGTCGAATCCGATCCGGAACGGGTTGCGTAGTCCCCAGACGAATGTCTCCTGGCAGCGCTTGCCCGGGTCGGTCGTGCCCGTGACGTTGCAGCGCGCACTGTCAGCTCCCTGGTACGGATTGCCGGCTGGAATTCGCGCCCGTTCGCGTGATGCACAGCACCTTGCCGAGCAGGACGTGACGGTCGCGCGCGGCGTCGTTCGAGCCCGCGCAGCCACTGTTACCTGCATAGTCGCACCCGCCGTCGCCGACAGTCACGTAGAGGAGGCCGTCCTTGCCGAACTGGAGGTCCCCGGCGTTGTGATTCCCGTTCCACGAGGGGATGTTGTCGATCAGCACGGTCTCGCTCGCAGGGTCGACGACGTTCGTGTCAGAGAGCGTGAAGCGCGAGATGCGGTTGACGGGACGGTTGGCGGTCGTGCTGCCGCAGTTCCCGAACTTGTTGAACGTGTAATAGACGAAGATCGACCGGTTCGCGGCGAACCCCGGGTCGACAGCGACGCCGAGCAGGCCGCGCTCGCTGTTCGAGCAGACCTTCGCCGTGATGTCGAGAGCCGACGCGGTGAGCAGCGCGCCGTTCGCATAGACGCGGAGCTTGCCCGGCTTGGTCGCGATCAGGAGCCGCCCGTCGGGCGTGAAGGCGAGCGCCGTGGGCAGCTCGACGCTCGTGAGGAGCCGGTCGTCGAAGCCCGTCGGCGCGGCGGCGGCCGTCTCGACGCCGGGCGACTTTGCCGCCGCGAACGAGAACACCGCGAGCACGGTTACGGCTGCGACGGCGAGAGGCCTGACGGCGCGTCGCCGGGGACCACGCAGCTGGAAGCGCACGGGGCTAGCGCAGCGTAGACGAGACCGGGTCCCGCCCTGCCCGCGCGGCCCTGTCGCCACTGTTTGGGGGACCTTGATTTTGGGCATTTGCAGGACTATCCTTAGGATCCGAAGGGGGGATTGGTGAGGGGTCAGAACATGGGGAGAGGCACTGCCGCGGGCGTGCTAGTCAGCATCGCAGCGATCGCCGTCATGGCGACGCTGGCGTCCTCTGCGCCGGCGTCGAACATCGGCAACGAAGGCTGTAAGGCGTCGTTCTGGCGGAACGGGTCGGCGAGTTGGCAGGAGTACCGCCGCGGGTCGAAGATCGGCGACAACTGGACGCTTCCCACCTCGCTCGCGGCGTACCGGCAGGTCACGTTCCTCCAGGCGCTTGGATACAAGCGACTGAAGCCGGCGCCGCCCAATACAAGGCTCAACCGTGCGGCGCGTGTGCTGCTCCGCCAGGCGGTTGCCGCGTACCTGAACGCAGCGCACGAGGGCGTCGGCTACCCGTACCGGCGTTTCCGCGACCCCGGACGGCTCGCGGTGCGAACGAATGCAGCGCTTGCGAGCCTGGACGCGAGAGGGATGGAGACGCTCGCCACGCTGCTCTACAGAGCCAACAAGCTCGGCTGCCCGCTGTAAGCGCCGCGAAGCGCCCACTAGGCTCTTAGAACTCGAACCGAAATGAAGGGTCCTGCCCGCTGAAGACGAACGCCGTCGGTATCCGTCGTCAAGCTGGGAGGGATGCCGATGGCTGTTGCGCCGTGGGTTGTGTCGGACGAGTTGTGGGAGCGGATCGAGCCGCTGTTGCCGAGGGTGGAGCGCCGCTTTCGCTATCCGGGCCGCAAGCGGCT
>JBHEMZ010000048.1:0-26052 GCA_046262315.1 Gaiellaceae bacterium | reverse complement strand
CTGCCGACGACCTCGATGGCGACGCGAAGGAGGTTCTTGGCGGTCGCTTCGTACAAACGCGAACGGCGGACGAAGCGCGGGAGGAGCAGCTGCGCGGTCTCGAAGAGCGCACCACCGGCGGCGGCCGCCGCAGCGCGCACGAGGCGCTCCGGGAGCGAGAGCAGGAAGCGATCGTCGTCCTTCACGCACGAGATAGTCGCATGCCGCGCAGGAGCGGCTGCGCGACCCCCCGCTCGGGCGCGCCCGGCCGGCCGCGCTAAGAACTCGGTTCAAAACGAAGAGCTACGCCGCCGAGACACGCTGGACGGCGCGATCCGTCGTCCTCAGTCGCGCCAATAGCGCTGCTATTGACGCTCCCTGCGTCCTAGACTCGCACTCGCCCAGCGCGCCTCGCCGGCGAGCCTTCATTCTGAACCGAGTTCTAAGGGCGCGTGCGTCCGCGGCGGACGCCGTCGGCCGGCGGCCAGCACCTCGCCCGTGGAGCGCATTCTCCGGGGCCACGCTCTCGGCACGGCCGCGCCAGAGAAAGCGCTCGGCGGCGGAAGATCGCCTCTTTCGGGCAGGTGCCGGGACCGAGCACCGGTGCCGCGGACGCGGCTGAGGCGCTCGTCCGCCAGGGCGTTCCGTTCGCTTCGAGCCGCCGGCCAACGCCCGCCGCCCCGCCCCCGGCCCCGGGAGGCGTGCACGAGGCGCTCGCGGCCGCGAGAATCCGTCTCGGTGCAAGATGCGTTCCCGGACACGGCCGAGGTAAGGGACGGCGAGTTCTGGCTCGGCGGCGCGCGGGCGACCGACCTCGCGGCCGAGTACGGCACGCCGGTCGTCGTCTACTGCGAGCAGACCCTGCTCGCATGCGCCCGGTCGTACGTGGAGGCTGCACCGCCCGGAACGCTCGTCGCCTACAGCGTCAAGGCGTTCCCGAATCTTGCACTCGTACGGCTGCTCGCGGGGGAGGGTCTGGGCGCCGACGTCTCGACACTCGGCGAGCTTGCGTACGCGCTGAACGCGGGCGTGGCGGCCGACCGCATCGTCGTGCACGGCAACAACAAATCCGACGAAGAACTCCGCGCCGCCGGCGAGGCGGGCGCCGGCCTCGTCGTCGTGGATGCCCTCGACGACGTGCCGCGCGCCGCGGAGGCGAGCGTCGAGCGCGTGCTCGTACGCGTCACGCCCGGCATCGATGTGGACACGCATCCCGCCATCGAGACGGGCCACAGCGGCTCGAAGTTCGGGCTGCCGCCCGAGCAGGCGCTGACGGCCGTAGCGGCTGCGCGGGAGACCGGTCTCGAGGTACTCGGGCTGCATCTACACCTGGGCTCGCAGCTTCTGGACGTGGGCGCGCCGCGCATGGGCGTGGACTGGCTTGCGGGCTTTGCGGCCGAATGCCGCGCGGAACTCGACTGGACGCCCGCGGTGGTCGACCTCGGCGGGGGGCTCGGGATCCCGTACCTTGCGCGAGAGCGGGCGCCGTCGATCGACGGCTTCGTGGGCGCGCTCGCCGACCGCGTGGCGCGTGCCTGGGATCTCCACGGGCTGCCGGCGCCGCGGCTCGTGCTCGAGCCTGGCCGCTCGCTCGTCGGCCGCGCGGGCGTGACGCTCTACGAGGTCGGCGTCGTCAAACGCGCAAGCGAGTCGGCGACCTACGTTTCCATCGACGGCGGCATGTCCGACAACCCGCGGCCGCAGCTCTACGGCGCCCGGCACGACGCCGTCGTGGCCGGTCGCGCCGACGCCGAGCCGGACGGCGACTACACAGTGTGCGGCAAGCACTGCGAGTCGGGCGACGTGCTCATCGAGCGCGCCGCCCTGCCGGAGCCGCGGCGCGGCGACGTCCTCGCCGTGCCCGCTACAGGCGCCTACACACTCGGCATGGGCTCGAACTACAACGGCGTCCCGCGGCCGGCGGCCGTCCTCGTCTCGGAAGGCGAGGCGCGCCTCATCCGCCGCCGCGAGACGGTCGACGACCTGCTCGCGCTCGAGGTCTAGCGCTCAGCGCGCGGCCGCGACCCCGGGCCGGACGAGCCTCGGCGGCGCGACGAGCCGCTCCTCGTGGACGGGCGGGTTGACCGGCTCCGAAAGCGGCGGCGCGCCGTACGAGCGCTCGGTGCGCTCGAGCGGAGCGTCACCGTAGAGCGTCGTCCGCTGGCGCGGCGTACGGCCGATCGCGCGAATTGCCTCCTCCATGCGCTCGGGAGGCATCTCCTGCCCGTGCTGCGCCCCCGCGGCGCGCGAGATGGACTCGTTCATGAGCGTGCCGCCGAGGTCGTTGCAGCCAGAGCTCAGAGCGACCTGGGCGCCCTCCACACCGAGCTTCACCCACGAGGCCTGGATGTTCGTGATCCACGGGTGAAGCGCCAGGCGGGCAGCTGCGTGGACGAGCATCGCCTCCCGGAACGTCGGGCCAGAACGCGCGCGCCCCTTCAGGTAGATCGGCGCCTCCATGTGGACGAAGGGCAGCGGGACGAGCTCCGTGAACCCGCCGCTTCGGCGCTGCTGCTCGCGCACGCGGAGCAGGTGGCGCGCGACTTGACGCGGCCGGTCGACGTGCCCGAACATGATTGTGGCGGTCGAGCGCAGGCCGACCCGGTGGGCGGCGCCGTGCACCGTGAGCCACTGCGCGGTCGTGACCTTGTCGGGACAGATGACGCGCCGCACCTCGTCGTCGAGGATCTCGGCGGCGGTGCCCGGCAGCGAGGCGAGGCCCGCGTCGCGCAGCTCCGCGAGGTACACGTGGAGCGGAATGCCGAGCGTGGCCGCGCCCTGCCATACTTCGAGCGCCGAGAACGCGTGCACGTGGAGGCCCGGCACCGCGCCCTTGACGGTGCGGCAGGCGTCGATGTAGTGCCTGCCCGTGAATCCCGGGTGGATGCCGCCCTGCAGGCAGATCTCGACGGCACCGCGCTCCCACGCCTCCTCCGCACGGCGAACGATCTCGGCGACGGGCACCAGGTAGGGCCGGCCGCGCAGGTTGGCCGCCAGCTTTCCCTTGGAGAACGCGCAGAAGCCGCAGCGGAAGTAGCAGACGTTGGTGTAGTTCACGTTGCGGGTGACGACGTAGGAGACGCTGTCGCCGCGGACCTCGCGTCGCAGGTCGTCGGCGGCGGCGCAGACGGCCTCAACCTCACGCCCGCGCGCCTCGAGCAGCCCGCTCACGTCGCGCTCGCCGAGCTCGACGCCGGCGCGCACCTTCGCGAGCGCGTCCGCGACGGCCGAGCCGGTCATGGAGGGCCGGCGGGACGCTCCCGGCACACTTCCGCCACCCATGCGTGCGCCCGACGCCGATACGATCGAATCGCGAAGGAGGTCACGGGTTCCTGGGTGCTCGTCCATTGTGGACCGGTCCGGCACCACGCGGTAGCGCTGAGGAATGGGGCTGCGCGCTCCCGCGACCCACCCGTCTTCGCGTGCGAGGCCACTTGCGTCCGCGCGCCGGAACACTGCGGGCAGGACGCCGGGGTCGAGCCAGCGCGCCGCGTCCGCCACGTACTCCGGGTAGACGGCCAGCCGCGCTGCGGGCTCCAGGCCATGCTCGCGCGTGGCCCGCTCGAGCGCCTCCACTGCAGGCCACCGCGCCTCCGGGTTGACGTGATCGACGGTCACCGGCGAGATGCCCCCCCAGTCGTCGATGCCCGCCTCGAGCAGCCGGCCGAACGAGCCGTGGCTCAGGTTCGGTGGCACCTGCACGTGCCACCCGGCGCCGAGCACCAGCCGCGCGGCGGCGGCGCTCCACAGCACCTCCTCGAGCGGCGGATCGGAGTGCGCGGCCATGCGCGTTCCCGGTTTCGCGCGAAAGTTCTGGACGATCACCTCCTGGATATGGCCCCACCGCTCGCCCAGCTCGCGGATCGCGAGCAGAGCCTCGATCCGCTCCGCACGCGTCTCCCCGATTCCGATCAGGATGCCGGTGGTGAACGGCACGCGAGCCTCGCCAGCGGCCGCGATCGTCGCGAGCCGCCTTTCCGGCAGCTTGTCGGGCGAGCCGAAATGCGGGCCGCCGCGCTCGCCGAGGCGCGCGGCCGCCGTCTCCAGCATCAGTCCTTGCGAGACGCTCACGCCGCGGAGCGCGGCGAGATCCCCCGCGCCCATGACGCCAGCGTTCACATGCGGCAGCAGTCCCGTCTCCTCGAGCACAAGCCGCGCGCAGCGCTCCAGGTATTCGAGCGTGGTCTGACAGCCGAGCGCAGCGAGCTCGTCGGCCGCCGCCCGGTAGCGCAACTCGGGCTTGTCGCCGAGAGTGAAGAGCGCCTCGTGGCACCCTGCCGCGACGCCGGCGCGAGCCACGGCGAGCACTTCCTCCTCGGACAGGTAGGCGGGCTCGCCGCGGCGCGGCGGGCGTGCGAACGTGCAGTAATGGCAGACGTCGCGGCAGAGCTTCGTCAGCGGGATGAAGACCTTCGGCGAGTGCGTGACCAGCCGCCCCGGCCGCTGAGCGCGGACGTCGCACGCTGCCGCGCAGACCTCGACGACGGGCGCGGAGCCGAGAGCCTGCGCCTGCTCTGCGCTCAGCCGCTCGCGCGACCGAGCGGACGCGACGGCGTCCTGCCACCCGCTCATCGCGAGGAGCTTACGCGCCGAGCGGCCGGCGCCAGAGCAGCAGACCGAGCGGCAGGATGCCCACGGCGAGCACCCACGGCGCGAGGGAGACCGGTCGGCGCTCCGACCCCTGGGCAACTGTCGGCCCTCCTCCGAGGAACTCCCTCGCGGCCTCGGCCGCGCTTTCCCGGTCTCCTTCACGGAAGACGGCGCCGCCGGCCTCCTCGGCGAGCTGGATTGCGGGCGCGACGCTGGCGGGATCCGCCACGTACGACTCAGGCGCTCCGTCCGGCCCCCAGACCCGCTCGCCCGGGTTCCCGATGCGCACGAGGAGGAGCCTGTAGGGCTCGCCGAACACCCGAGCGGTCGCCCTCGCGTCGAACGGACGCGTCTCCGCATCGGTCAGCACGACGACCAGCCGGCGTCGCACCCCGGGCGAAAAGAACCCGTGCCGCGGCACCGTGGAGAGCGCAGCCAGCGACGTCGAACGGCCGCTCGCCTGCTCGACCGGCGGCGGCGTGTCGACGGCAAGCGCGCGCGTCACGGTCGCGTCGAAGGAGTCGCGCTCGGGCGACGGGAACAGATGCGGGATGACGCGATCGGTCAGCGACGCGACGCCGGCCGGCACGTCGCCAAGCTCCCGGCGCAGCTCGACCGCGGCGCGACGAGCTCGCACGAAGCGAGTCGCGTCCTCGGGCGAGCGGGCAGCGAGCATCGAGCGGGAGACGTCGACGACGAACAGTGCCTCCGCGTCCTGGCGCACGGAGCGCTCACTCTCGTGCTCGGCGACCGGTTGCGCCGCCGCGACTGCGACGAGGAGACCAAGAGCCCCGATCGCGACTCCGGTCACCACCCAGCGGGCCGGGACGGGCCGTAGGCCAAGCGCCGCAGCGATGCGCGCAGAGCGGCGCGAAGCCAGCACGAGCGCGGCGAGCGGAACGACCGCGGCGAGCCCGGCGAGCGCGGCGAGCGGCGTGAGGAAGGCGAACGAGTCGATCACACGCGCACCTCAGTAACCCGTTCCGGCCCGGCTCGAGCCGGCGCCGATCCCCTCCCCGACGCCGAAGATGCCCATCCGCTCGCGAGAACGGCGCGACGAGGGCTGAAGGAGCCGGAGCGTCAGCTCGAGGTTGTACTTCGCCTCCTCGCCCGCGGGATCGAGGGCGATCGAGCGCCGGAACCGTCCGGCAGCCGCCCGCAGCAGGTCGCCGGACGCACGCGGATCGGCGGCCGCCTCCTCGAAGGACAGCAGGCCGAGCAGGTTCTCCGCGAGCGAGCGCCGCCGCGGGTCGCCGTCGCGGCCCAGCAACTCCGACAGCGCGATCTGGGCCCGCGCTCGCATCGCCGTCCTCGCCTCGTCCTGCTCGAACGAGGTCGCACGGCCTCGCGAGACCTGGAAGACGCGGAGCGCGCGCCGGAGCGCCACGTCGTCGCCGACCCCGAGCGCGCGGCGCGCGAGCCCGAACGGCGCGCGCTGGTCCGCCTCCCAGCGCGCGCGGGCGGGAGCCATCTGGAACCGGACGTCGTCGTCGGCCATCGCCTCGCGCCAGCCGCGCGCGTCCTGCGCGAGCGCGACGAGGCCGGCCGCGAGGCAGAGCGCGACCACCACGACGGCAACCGTGACCGCACGCTGCGCGCGGGTCACGCCGTCTCTCCCCGGTCTCGCCAGCGCAGCCGCGCGCACCAGTGCTCGTTCGCGGCGAGCAGGCCGAGCAGCGCGAGCAGCGCCGCCACGAGGGCCGTCGGGAAGGCTGCGGCGACCGCCACACGCTTGGCACCGCCCTCGTCGGTGCGCGGCGCCAGCTCCACGCTCGAGACGAGCGCGTTCTCGCCAACGACTCGCTCGAAGAAGCGCTGGTCGTCGCGAGAGGGGCTGAGCCCGACGATGCGCAGTGGGATGCCGTCGGCGCGATACAGGCTGAGCGTGCGCGTCAGGGCGGAGTTGTCGAAGAGCGAATTGTCGAGGTCAGAGACGAGGAGCACACCGGCGCTCGCGTCGCCTTCTCGCCTGAGGATCCGGCGGGCGAGCGCGAGCCCTGTGGAGATGCGCGTGCCGCCGCGCAGCGCGCTCCATGGGTTTTCCGTGGGGCGCCGTGCTGGCCGGAAGCGCCGGCGGAAGTCGGGACGACGCGGACGCGGTGTGAAGAAGCGCAGCAACGGCCGGAGCTCCTGGGCGCTCATGCCAGGCGGCAGTGCTTCGTAGGCCACGTCGGAGAAGAAGACGAGTCCGAAGGGGCTACCCGCATCGAGCAGACGCCGCAGCGCGCGGCCGATGCGCGCGTGCGGCTCGGCGCCGATGCTCGCCGAAAGGTCGACGACCAACACGCCGCTGTCCCGACCGGCGAAGAGCCGCGTCTCGGAGGCGTTCGCGTCGCGCGAGACAGCGATCGCGGACGCGAGCGCCGCGAGGGCGAGGAGCCCGAGCGCAGCGCGCACGACGACCGTTCGCCGCGCCTGCCCTCGGAGCGACCGAGCGTCGGCGAGCGGAATCGCGCCGCGGTTCCCGCGGAGCGTCATCGCGCCGTCTCGATCACTCGCTCCACCTCGGTCTCGAGCTCGCCGATGCCGTTCGCCGCCGGGCGCTCCGCCGACCAAGCCAGCCGCCGCGCGTCACCGGCAAGGTCGGAGCGCCCCGACAGGGCTAGCTCGAGCGCGAGCGCCTCGAGCGCGCGGCGAGCGTCGTGCCCGGCACCATTCGACCCAGTCGCCCGGACGCGCGCAAGCGCGAGCTCGAGCGGCGTCTGCTGCCGCCTGTGCCGGCGCGCCCAGCCGGGCACGCGCAACCCGAGCGAGCGCGGCAGCTGAGGGACGAGCAGGGCGCTCGCGACGAGCAGTAGCACGAACGCGCCCACGAGCGACAGCGCGGCAAGCACGTCCGGAGGGACGCGGTAGGTGGGCGCGGGAAGCGGACGCAGGCTGGCGCGAAGACTTGGCCGGGCGAACTCCCCCGCGCTCAGGCGCGAGCCTGCGGTCGCATCGGGCCAGCGCACGCGCGCGCGCTGGCGCGTGCCGCCGCCTGCAAACGTGTAGGAGACGATCGCCTCCGGGAACGAGAACACGCGCTGCTCGCCGGCACGAGCGAGGCACGCGTTGCGGAGGCACACCAGCCGGTAGGTCAGCGTCAGCCGGGTCGTGTCGCCGTGATCCGAGCGGGTGCGCCCGGCCGCCTCGACGCGGAAGGGTGCGAAGCTGGCCCTCACGTGGATGCTCTCGACGGCCAGGAAGACGCGGCTGAAGACGAGGTCGACGCGGGCGATGACGGAGTCGCCGAACATGTGCGTGCGCGGCGAGAGGGCAGTCTCCACGGAGATCCGCTCGTCGCCCGCGATGACGGGCTCGTCGCGCCACCAGCCGCTGTGCCACGCGACTATCCCGGCGCCCGCGGCGAGTGCTCCGACCACGATGAGGGCGAGCGCGAGACGGCGTCGCGAGGCGCTCATACCCGCACCAACTCGTGCGTCCGCTGGTCCGCCCACTCCAGGAAGGCGCGCAGAATGTCGTCCACGTCGCTCGTCGACACGCGCACCGGCTGGAGGTCGAGGCTGACGAAGTCCTCCAGCATCCGCGAGAGCCTCTCCTCGTGCGCCTCCCGCCGTGCCCGGGCCTCCCGGCGCGTCAGGCGCACGCCTGTTACGCGGCCCGTGGCGGGATCGGCGAGCGGGACGACCACGGAGGACACGTCCGGGAAGCTCGCCTCCCACACGGGATCCTGGATGAGCACGGGCACGACGTCCCAGGGCAGCTCCAACAACTCGGTCCACACCTCGAGTGGCGGCGGCTCGAGGAAGTCCGACAGCACGAAGACGAAGCTCCCCGCCGGCAGGTGGCGGCGCAGCTCCGCAAGATGGCGGAACGCGCGCTCGACGTTGTCGCGCGGTGCGTGGAAGCTCGGGAAGCGCAGGTGGTGCTCCTTGAGCCGCCAGTGCTCGTGCTGGCTCCCGGGCGGCCGCCAGAAGGGCGAGTTGGTGCGTACTGCCGGATCGGGGTGCTCGACGCAGGCGTAGTCGAGGTAGCCGACGAAGCCGCGCGCCTTGAGCGTCGAGTCCGCGACGAGCGTCCCCACCCGGTGCATGGCCTCCGGCTTGCAGAGCCAGGGCAGGCCGGGCGGAAAAAGCGCCATCTCAGGACGCCGGTCGCAGACGACGACGACCCGGGGCGCCTCCTCCGCGTAGCGCTCGCGCACGACGAACTGGTCCGAGCCGCGCGCCGCCGAGAGCCGCGCCGAGGTACCCCAGTCGATCGCGCGCACGTCGTCGCCCCGCCGGTAGGGACGCGATCCTGCGACGTCGAAGCCGCGGCCGCGTCGTGCGCTCCGCATCGCACCGAAGGCGAGGCCGACGAGGCGCCGGCGCGGCACGAGCGGGAACGTGAGCGCGTACTGCGCCACCACGTCTAGGGACTGGGCAGGTGTACGACCTCGCCGCCCGCCTCGGCCTCCGGGCGCGGTGCACGCTCGAGGCAGAGCCGCTGGAGCTCCTGCAGCGTTCGCTCCCAGCCGATCTTGCGGACCTCGACGAGGAAGGCCGGAGTGAACACGATGCGGTGGCCGACGACCGGCAGGAAGAGCTCGTGGACGTCCTCAGGCACCACGTAGTCACGACCGTGGAGGAGCGCCCAGGCGCGGACGGCCCGCTCGAGCGCGAGCGAGCCCCGCACGGACGCGCCGATCGCGACCGGCTCGAGCTCGCGGGTCGCACGCACGAGGTCCACGATCCAGCGCTGGAGGATCTCGTCCACGTACACCTCGCGGACAGCAAGCTGGAGGTTCTCCACCTCCTCTGCGGTGACGACGCGCTGCAGCCGGCCGAGCGGGTGCCCCTCCCGCTGATCCTGGATGATGCGCACCTCGTCTGCGCCGTCCGGGTAGCCGAGGCCGGTCTTGAGGAAGAAGCGGTCGACCTGTGCCTCCGGCAGGGGGAAGGTGCCCTCGTGCTCGATGGGGTTCTCGGTGGCGAGCAGGAGGAACGGCGTGGGCAGCTCGCGGGTGGCGCCGTCGACGGTCACCTGGCGCTCGGCCATCGCCTCGAGCAGCGCCGATTGCGTCTTCGGCATCGCGCGGTTGATTTCGTCCACGAGCACCACGTGCGCGAAGATCGGGCCGGGCCGAAACTCGAAGTCGCGCTCGCGCTGGTTGTAGATCGACAGGCCGGTGACGTCCGTCGGCTGAAGGTCCGGCGTGCACTGGACGCGGGTCGTCGTCGCGCCCTCGATCGACTGCGCGATCGCACGCGCGAGCACCGTCTTGGCCGTCCCCGGTACATCCTCGAAGAGCACGTGCCCCTCGCAGGCGAGCGCGGCGAGCACGAGTTCGATCTCGTGCCTCTTGCCGTGGACCACCGTCTCGATGTTCGCGAGCAGCCGCTTCGCGGTGCCCTCGGCCTGCTCGAGACGGCCTCGGGCGACTTCGCGCTCGGTGCTCGTCACGGCGCCGCTACCCGCGCTCGCTCACGGGTCCGCGAAACAGCGCTCACCCACGCCTTCGTGCGGCGCTCGAGCGGCGCCTGGGCTGGAGAGACGCGAGGGCGTGGCTGTTCAGCGTCGGAAATTCCTTTCGGCAGGACGGCAGGCCGTCCAGACGAGGCCTGACTTGGAGAGCTCCCGGGCCGGATGACGCCCCGACGGCGGCCGAACTCCACATCAATCCTCTTCGACTGACTGTACCGCCTGTTGGTTAGCGGCCCCAGATGTGTCCAGAAAGCCGGAGCCACCCTCGGGCTGCCGACAGGACGAGCGACGTGCGTCCGAAACTTCGACTCTCGCCACAGTGTCGTTTCCCACGCGTGCGGATCTTCTCGCTACCGTGAAGCCGGGTGGTGGGTTCGGGGTGCCCCGCAGCCGACCGAAGCCATGGCCGGAAGGGACCGGCCCCGATTAGCGCGTCGTGGACGCTGCCAGCGCACTTGGATCCGTGATCGGGGCGCGGCAGGCGAAGCTCTCGCAGACGTAGACGGCCGGGCGTCCGGCGACCGCGTCCTTGCCCGCCAGCAGCGGCACCTGCTGGGCGCGCTCGTCCGCGGCACCGCCCGACCAGGCGACCACCGTGGTCGGCTGGAACGGCTCGAGCGCCGCCCGCGCGAGTTCCCGCACCGCTCCAGCCTTGCGTGAACCGACGATCGCCAGCTCGCGGGGTGGCGACAGGTAGAGATCGAGCGCGCAGAGCGCATGCCCGAAAGCGCTCGGCGCCCGCCCGAGGCCGTTGCGAACGATCCGCAGCACGTCCGCCGCCAGCCGCTCGAGCTCGGGCTCGCCGTAGATCCGCGCCAGCCGCAGCAACACGAACGCGAGCATCGAGTTGCCGGACGGCGTCGGATGGTCGTCGAGCTCCTTCTTGCGCGCGACGAGCTGCTCGCCGTCACGCGCGGTCAGCCAGAAGCCGCCGCGTTCGTCGTCGGCGAAGAGCTCCACCGCGAGCAGTGCCAGCCGCCGCGCCTCCTCCAGCCAGCGCAGGTCGCCGTCCGCCGCATGCAGCTCGAGCAGCCCGTTCGCCACGTCCGCGTAGTCGGACAGCACCCCGGCGTGCTTGGCCTGTCCAGAGCGCCAGGTGCGATGCAGGCGGCCGTTCTCCGACGAGAGCGGACCGAGCGCGAACTCCGCCAAGGCCCGCGCCGCCTCGAGCAGGTCGTCGCGGGCGAGCCGCAGCCCGCCCTCCGCGAGCGCGGCGAGCATCAATCCGTTCCACGAGGCGATGACCTTGTCGTCGCGCCCGGGCTGCGACCGCTCCTCGCGCACGGCAAGGAGGCGGCGCCGCTCCTCCACGCCGAGCTCACCGCGCAGAATCGACCGCCCGTGCTCGAACGGCTGGAGCAGGTCGAGCCGCTCCTCCCCGAGCGCGTCGACCAGCTCCTCCGCCGTCCAGGTGAAGGTGAGCCCCTCGACGCCCTCCGTGTCCGCGTCCTGCGCAGAGGCGAAGCCCCCCTCGGCAAGCGCCAGCTCGCGCACCGCGTAGTCGAGCGTCCGCTCGGCGACCTCCCGGTAGCGCTCTTCGCGCGTCGCCGCCCACCCGTGCAGGTAGACGGAGGCCAGCAGCGCGTTGTCGTAGAGCATCTTCTCGAAGTGCGGGACGAGCCAGCGTTCGTCGACCGAGTAGCGGTGGAAGCCGCCGCCGACGAGATCCCACATCCCCCCGAGCGCCATGCCGTCGAGCGTGCGCTCCGCCTGCGCCAGCGCCTCCTCGTCGCCCCAACGTGCATGCGCGCGAAGGAGGAGCTCGACGGTCGAAGCTGGGGGAAACTTCGGCGCGCGTCCCCAGCCGCCCCAGCGCGGGTCGAACCCCGCGCGGAGGCCCCGCACGACCTCACGGAGGAGCGTCTCGGTCAGCGGCTCGGTAGAGGGACGCACCTCGCCCGCGCGCCGCACGGTGTCCACGAGCTGGCGGGCCGACTGGGCCACAGCGCCACGGCGGTCGCGGTAGGCCTCGGCGACGGCCGTCAGCACCTCGCGGAAGGCGGGCATCCCGTGCCGCGGCTCCGGCGGGTAATAGGTGCCACCGTAGAACGGCTCGCCATCGGGCGTGAGGAAGACGGTCATCGGCCAGCCGCCGTGACCGGTCAGGGCGACCACCGCGTCCATGTAGAGCGAATCGACGTCGGGCCGTTCTTCCCGATCCACCTTGACGTTCACGAACAGCTCGTTCATGAGAGCCGCCGTCTCGTCATCCTCGAACGACTCGTATGCCATCACGTGGCACCAGTGGCAGGCCGAGTAGCCGATCGAGAGCAGCACCGGCTTGTCCTCCTCGCGCGCGCGCTCGAAGGCTTCGTCGCTCCACGCATACCAGTCGACCGGGTTGTCGGCGTGCTGAAGTAGGTAAGGGCTCGTCTCGGTTCTGAGCCGGTTCACGCAGTAACACCATAGGTGTTGTGCGACCTCTCGCGGCTGCGGCGCTCGTGTGTGCAATCGTCTCGATCGCTGCCACGGACGTTGCCTCGAGCCCGCCTGGCTGTCGCGCGACCGACCTTCGCGGCCGACTCACCCTCCAGGGCGCGACGGGAAGCCTGGTGGGCCGCGTGGTCGTGGTGAACCGCGGCAGCTCGACGTGCTCGCTCGGCGGCCGGTTTCGCGTCCGCTTCTCCGGCGCCGCGAGAAGCCGCTACCGGGTCGAGGGCGCTCCGCGCTGCGACGCCCCGGATCGGGCCGTCCCAGCTACTCGTCGCGCGCTTCGCCCGCGCGTACCCGGGCGGCCCGCTCCAGGTTGCGCGCGACGTCCCAGGTCCAGAGCTCGACGACGTTGCCGTCTGGATCGGTGACGTAGGCGGCTCGGCTCTCGTCGTAAGAGCCGAAACGGTGCTCCTCGGGCTCGTAGCCGTGCGTCCGGAGGCGATCCACAGCCGCGTCGTAGTCCTCATCCGCGAGGCGCAAGGCGTAGTGCACGTGGACGCCGCCTCGACCGCCGGCGAGCCCGACCTGCGGGCGCCAGAGCCCGATCCGCGTTCGCTCGCCCGCCATCACCCAGACCGCCTCGCGGTGCTCCCAGCGCTCGACCACCGGCAGGCCGAGGATTTCGCCGTAGAACCGTTCTGCAGCCTCGAGGTCCACCACCTCGAGCACGAGCTCGCTGACGCCGGTGACGGGGATGCCCAAGCCTACGCGGCCTCGGTCGCGGCCTCGGTCGCCGGCAGCTCCTCGCCCCGGATCAGCGCGAGCGCCCCGAGCAGGGCGGCGAGCCAGAGGCCGAACCCGATCCAGAAACCCCATCGGAAACCTTCCGTGAAGGCCACCGGCGGTGGCTCCCCGTCTGCGAGCAGCGTGTCGCCGTGCGTGAACGCCACGGTCGAGATGACCGCCACGCCGAAGGCCCCGCCGATCTGCTGTGACGTGTTGATAAGCCCCGAGGCGAGGCCGGCCTGGTGCGGCTCGACGCCCCCCAGCGCGGCGATATTGATCGGGATGAACGAGAACGGGATGCCGATCCCGACCAGCACGAAGCCCGGAAGGAGGTCGACCGGATAGGAGCCGTCCGGGGAGATCTGTGTGTACCAGAGAATTCCGGCCGTCAGCAGCATCATGCCGCAGACGAGCACCGGCTTCGGTCCAAGACGCGTGACGAGCGCCTGCGCAGGCCCTGCGAAGAGCACCGCCGTGCCCGCGGTCGCGAGGAAGCCCACGCCGGTCTGAAGCGCGGAGAACCCGAGCACGAGCTGCATATAGAGGGTCAGGAGCAGGAAGTGGCCGAAGAGGCCGGCGGCCTGAAGAAGTCCGATCGCGTTGGCCGCGCTCAGCAGCCGGTTGCGGAAAATGCCGAGTGGCATGAGCGGCGCGGGGGCGCGCGCCTCCCAGACGAGGAAGGCGGCTAGACCCGCGACCGAGACGGCGAGCAGGCCGATGGTGCGCAGCGTCGCCCACCCGACGTCGGGCGCCTCGGAGATCGTGTACACAAAGAGGGCGAGGCTGCCGGTCACGAGCACAGCGCCGGGTAGGTCGAAGCGCCGCTCGCCGAGGTCGTTGCGGCTCTCGGCGACCAAGCGGCGCGTGAGCAGAAGAGCCGCCGCGCCCACGGGAACGTTGACAAAGAAGATCCACTCCCAGCCGAGGTACTTGGTGAGGACCCCGCCCATCAGCACGCCCGCCGCCGCTCCGCTGCCGCCGACGGCGCCCCACACGCCGAGCGCCTTGTTTCGCTCCGCGCCCTGGGTGAAGGTGGTCGTGATGATCGAGAGCGCCGCCGGCGAGAGGACGGCTGCGCCGAAGCCCTGGACGGCGCGCGCCGCGATCAGCAACGGCTCGCTCTGTGCGAGGCCGCACGCCAGCGAGGCGAGCGTGAAGATCGCCAGGCCGAGCATGAAGACGGAGCGCCGCCCGAGCAAGTCGGCCGCGCGCCCGCCGAGCAGCAGGAGGCCGCCGAACGTCAGCGAGTACGCCGTGATGACCCACTGGAGGTTGTCCGCGGAGAACTCGAGGTCCTCGCCGATCGACGGCAGTGCGACGTTCACGATGGCGACGTCCAGGACGACCATGAAGAAGGCCGCGCACAGCAGCGCGAGCGCTTTCCAGCGGCGGGGGTCAGGGGCTGCGACGCTCATCGGCTCTCCTCGGTCGGTTGTCGTCCCTGAACGACGAACGCCGCGAGGCTATTTCCACGGCGCTGCTCCCGCGCGATAGACCTGGCCGGGCAGCGTGCGGCCGAGCAGGGTCTCGAGCCAGGCGGCGACGGCGACGAGCGCGTCGAGGTCGATCCCGGTGTCGACTCCCTCGCCGTCGAGCAGGTAGACGATGTCCTCGGTGGCGATGTTGCCGGTGGCGCGCGGGGCGAACGGGCACCCGCCGAGGCCTCCGACCGAGGCGTCGAGCACGGTCGCTCCGGCGCCGAGCGCCGCGAGCGCGTTCGCGTAGCCGGTGTTGCGCGTATTGTGGAAGTGGCCGCCGACCGGGCGGCCGAGCGCTACGACCCGCTCGGTCAGGGCACGAACCGGCCGCGGTGTGGCGACTCCGATCGTGTCGGCTAGGACGAGCTCGCCCGGCTCATCGGCCGCGAGCCGCCCGCAGAGCTCGGCAACGCGACCCGGATCGACGACGCCCTCGAAGGGGCAGCCGAAGGCGACGCTCACGGTCACAGTCGCCGGCCGGCCGTCTACCGCGGCCGCGCGCAGGATCGCCGAGACCTGAGCGAGCGCCTCCTCGACCGGCACACCCGCGTTCCGCTCGCTGAAGGAGTCCGTGGCGGCGAGCGTGCAATTGACGCGAGCGAGGCCCGTCGCGCGCAGCCGCTCGTACCCCCGCTCGTTCAACACGAGTCCCGACAGCTCGCTGCCGTCGGTTCTATGGCTCAGAGCGACAAAGCCCAGGACTTCCTCGGCGCCCGCCATCTGGGGCACCCGGTCAGGGCGCACGAAGCTGACCGCCTCGACCCGCGGGAGACCTGCCGCGGCAAGACGCGCGACGAGCTCTGCCCGCGTCGCAGCAGGCAGGACGTCAGGCTCGTTCTGGAGACCGTCGCGCGGCCCGACGTCGCAGACGATCACCACGCCGAGAGGCTAGCGCCCGGCCCTGCACGAGCAATGACAGCACGATGCCCCCTCCGGCTCCTATCACCTGTGTCTTCGACGAAAGCCGCGGCAGCACGAGCAGGTGGGCGGCGCTGCGTGCTCCGCGACCCGCGTGCGGGGCGCCGGCGCGTCCTCAGTCGTCGAAACCGTACGCCGTTACCCGCTGGGGCTGAACCTTCACGATGACGCGTTGCTCGCCGGGCTTCCTCGACGCGTACCGGTCTCTGCCCGTGTACTTCTTCGACAGCTTGTCGATGTGCTCGTCGGCGCCCTCGTGGGTCAGCTCCGCCGGTCCCGAGACGGAGATCCACTGGTACGGGTTCTCGGGATGCATGACGAACACGCCGACCTGTGGGTTGGCGCGGATGTGCCTCGGTTTCGCCCGCCCCTCCGCCGTGTTGAAGACGACGTTCTCGCCGTCCCAGTCCACCCAGACGGTCGTCATCTGCGGCGAGCCGTCGTCACGCACGGTGGTTGCCACCCCGTAGTACGGCTTCAGGAAGAGCTCCGCCTCGTGCTCGGTCAGTGTCGCCACGCTGCCTCCTCAGGTCGGTTTCGCCTCGACGTCAACGCCCGGAACGGTTAGCGTCTTCCCCGCGATGGCCGTGGTGATACTCGTCGGGACTCGCAAGGGGCTGTTCCTCCTCCGCGGCGACGATGCTCGCCGGCAGTGGACGCTCGAGGAGCCGACGCTGAGCGGCTGGGAGGTCTTCCATGCCATGCAGGATCCCCGCGACGGGACCCTCTACGCGGCCACGAACAGCTGGGCATACGGACCGACCGTCCACCGCTCGGAGGACGCCGGTCAGAGCTGGATGCGTGCGGAGGAGATTGGTCTGCCCGAGCAGAGCGGCCTCAAGCTGGAGAAGAGCTGGCACGTCGAGTCAGGCACCGCGACGGAGCCGGACACCGTGTTCCTGGGAGCCGCTCCCGGTGTGCTCCTGCGCTCCGACGACCGCGGCTCGACGTGGAAAGCGGTGCCGGGGATTCTCGAACACCCGACGCGCGAACGGTGGCACCCGGGCGCCGGCGGCATGTGCTGCCATTCGATCCAGCTCGATCCGCTCGAGGACGGGCGGCTGTACGTTGGAATCTCTGCGGCGGGCGTCTTCCGAACCGAGGACGGCGGCGAGACGTGGGCGCCTGCGAACAAGGGCACGGCCGCTGACTTCCTGCCCGAGAAGTATCCCGAGCTGGGCCAGTGCGTGCACAAGCTGCTGCTGCACCCGGAGCGGCCCGACCGTCTCTGGCAGCAGAACCACTGCGGGGTATACCGCTCGGACGACCGCGGCGAGTCGTGGGAGCGGCTCGACGGCAACGGACTGCCGAGCGACTTCGGCTTCGGCCTCGCGCTGCACCCGCGGGACCCTGACACCGCGTTTGTGATCCCCGAGGACGGCGCCGAGAACCGGGTGGTCGCGGACGGTCGGCTCGGCGTCTACCGGACACGCGACGCGGGTGCGTCGTGGGAACTTCTCTCCGACGGCCTGCCGGAGCGGGCCTGGACGGGCGTGCTGCGGGAGGGCATGGCGTCGGACAGGCTCGAGCCTGCGGGCGTGTACGTCGGCACGCAATCGGGCTCCGTGTATGTCACGCCCGACGAGGGCGGCGCATGGATCGAAGCGGCGAGCCAGCTTCCCCCGATCCTGTCCATCGAGGTCGCCTCAACCGACTTGGTGGCTGTTAGCCGCTAACCGGGGCGCCGCGCCGTTGGCCACGATCCTGCTGCCCAACCTGCTCGCGGCCGAGGCGAGCGGCGAAAAGCGCTTCGTCGGGCACGGCGAAACAGTGGGAGACGCCCTGCGTGCGCTCCCGGTCGCGAACCTGCTCTTCGACGACCACGGCGAGCTGCGGTCGCTCGTGAACGTCTACGTGGACGGGATCGACATGCGCGAGCGGGATGGCCTCGGCACGCCTCTCGCCGGCGTCGAGACGGTCAGAGTCGTGGCTGCCATCGCCGGCGGCTGACGAGCGCAAATCGTCACAGTCTCGGCACAGTTCCGTGCGCCCTGCACTGATATAGGGGGTCTGACCCCGCACGGAGGCCCGCCCCGGTTGCGGCGCCACCGTGCCGGGGCTACGCCGCGACAGCGGGAGCGAAGCCAGCGCAGAGCGCGAGCGCCTCGTCGACGAACGCACGCGAGGCGGGTGTCCGGTAGCGGTCGCGGTGCCACGCGAGCGCCAGCACGCGCGGGGGCAGCTTCGGATCGACGTCGAGGACGGCGATCCGTGGATCGTTCGGGTCGACCGTCAGCCGGGGCACGAGAGCCGAGCCCATACCCGCCGCCGCCATTCCCTGCACCGTGCCGTTGTCATCCGAGCGGAATACGACGTTGGGGTCGAGCCCGCGCGAGCGAAAGGTGTTGTCGACCTGCACCACCGTGCGGCACTGGCGGAAGCCGATGAGCGGCTGGGCGGCGATCTCCCGCAGCGTCGGCACGCGGCCGGCCAGCGCGAGCTCGGACCCAGCGGGCACGACCAGCACGTACGGGTCGCGCATCAGCTCCACGAAGTCGAACGGCCCGTCGGGAAGCGGGAGTACCGCGAAGGCGAGGTCGAGCTCTCCGCGCTCGACGCCGGCCAGCAGCCGGTCGTCGTCGGCGGACTCCGTCAGCCGGATGTCCACGTCCGGCCAACGCTCACCGAACCCACGCAGGAGCTGCGGGAGAAGCCGCGCGCCGACGCTCTGGTACGTCCCCACCCGTAGCGGGCCTGCCTGGCCGGACGCGAGCGCCTCGAGATCGGCGCGGGCCGCATCGAGCCGGGCGACGATCGCCTCGGCGTGGCGCAGCAGCACGCGACCGGCCTCAGTCAGCGAGACGGGACGCGGCCCGCCCGGCCGCTCGAGCAGCCGCTCGCCGACCGCCCTTTCGAGGGTCGCGATCTGCTGCGAGACCGCCGACTGGGTGTAGCCCAACCGAGTGGCAGCGCGACCGAACGAGCCCGTCTCCGCGATCGCGCGCAAGGCGGTCAGATGACGCAGCTCCACTCCCAGCCATCTATCAGGTTCCATGATGGAAACAAGATAGTACCTGACTTGTTCTAATGGCGTCCCCTGGGCACGCTGAAGGTGTGATCGCACTCGTCCTCCTTCTGCTTGCGGCTGCCGGCCTGCTTCGTTCCGTCCCGGGCGCCGACTCGCGCGTCGAAGAACGGCCGCTCTAAGGTGCCGCTCTCGCCGGGGACCCGCCTCGTGGCGGTCGTTGGCGCGCTGGCGATCGTCTACCTCGTCTGGGGCTCGACCTACACGGCGATCGCCGTGTCGCTCGAGACACTTCCGCCGTTTTTGCTCGCAGGCACGCGGTTCCTCGCCGCCGGCGCGATCCTGTACGCCCTCGCCCGCCTGACAAGCGCCCGCGCCATGCGGCCCACCCGCCGGCAGTGGGCGTGGGCGACGCTGACAGGTGTGCCGCTGCTGGTGGTCGGGAACGGCGGCGTCGTCTGGGCGCAGCAGCGCGTGCCGTCAGGGGTCGCGGCCCTCCTGATCACCACGGTGCCGCTCTGGATTGCGGCACTCGACCGGCTCGCCTTCGGCGCGCGGCTCGACCGGCGCAGCCTGATCGGCCTTGCGGTTGGGTTCGGCGGCGTGGCGCTGCTCGTGGACGTCGGAGGCGCCGGCGGCGCGGATCCTCTCGGTGCGCTCGTGCTCGTGCTGGCCGCAGCCGGCTGGGCGACGGGCTCGCTGCTCGCACGCGGGAGCTCCCTGCCCGCGCAGCCACTGCTGACCGCCGCCATGCAGATGCTCGCCGGAGGCACGGTGCTGCTTGGGGTGGCGGTCGCGACCGGCGAGCTGGACGACGCCGGAGCCGTGAGCGCGCGCTCCTTCGCGGGGTGGGCGTACCTCGTCGTCTTCGGCTCCATCGTCGCGTTCAGCGCGTACGGCTGGCTCCTGCGGTCCGCGCCGACGCCGCTGGTGGCCACCTACGCGTTCGTGAACCCGGTCGTGGCGGTGCTGCTCGGCTGGGCGCTCCTCGACGAGCCGATCGGGCCGCGCACGCTCGTCGCGGGCTCGGTGATCGTCGGTGCCGTCGCGCTGATCGTCTTCGGCACCGCACGCGCGCCCGCCCGCGGACGGCGCAGGCGCCGCGAGCTGGCAGCCGAGCCGGCCTGACGTCAAGCCGCGGCGTGCAGCCGCCGACAACGGCTGTGTGCGCCTCACCCCCTCGCGCGCCCTCGCCGCCGCGGTCATCGTGCTCGTGGCCGGGATGCTGGCGCTGCGCGCGCACCAGGGGCGCGCCACCGAGCACAGACTCAGCGCGGTCGCGAGCACGATCGCGGGCCGTAGCGTGCATGTGCGCTGCCAGGGAGCGTTCGCCGCGACGCTCGACGCGACCGAAGAGTCGGGCCGAGTGCGCTTCGGTGCCGACGGGCGTCCGGGCGAGGCCGCCGACCTCTCGCGGGACGTCTGTCGCGCGCTCGAGGAGTGGCCGCGGCTGCACGGCGAGAAGCGCTTCGCGTGCCTCGAGACGGCACGCCGCTGCGAGTGGAGCGAGCTTCGCTACGTTCACGCGCTTCTGACGCTCGCGCACGAGTCGCAGCATCTCGCGGGCGAGCGCGGCGAGGCCGCGGCCGAGTGCTACGCACTCCAGAGCCTGGCGCTCGTCGCCCGCCGGCTCGGCTCGCCTCCGGCGCAGGCGCGCGCGGTCGCACGCTCAGGTCTGGCGGAGATCTACGTCCGCATGCCCGGCGAGTACCGCTCGGGAGAGTGCCGCAACGGCGGCCGCCTCGACCTGCAGCCGAACGATCCGTCCTGGCCGTAACGATCCCGCGTCAGGGATTGTCCTTGCCGCTACAGCAGCCGTTCGCCGCGCGTCTCGCGGCCGAGGCCGAGCGCGATGGCTCCGCCGGCCGCCATCACCAGCGCCACGAACGTGAGCGACCACGTCGTACCGCCCGTCCAGTCCTTCAGTGCGCCGAAAAGGTACGGCCCCGAGATCGCCGCCCCTTTTCCCACTCCCTCCACGAGCCCGAACGCCGTCGAGCGAACGCGGGTGGGAAAGAGCTCGGACGTGTAGGGGTAGACCGCTCCCCAAGCCCCGAGGTTGAAGAACCCGACGAAGAAGAGCGCCGCGACGTACTGCTCCCGCGTGTCGGCGACTGCAAAGGCAAAGGCCGAGACCCCGCCGAGCAGGAGGAACGTGACGAGCGTCGGCTTGCGGCCGATGCGCTCGACGAGCCAGATCGCCGCCGCGTAGCCCGGGAACTGCGACAGGGCCGAGAGTGCGAGCAGCAGATAGACGTTGAGGCCGAAGCCGCTCAACTTGACCTCGAACGGCAGCCATAAGAAGAGCCCGTAGTAGGAGATATTGAGCGCGATCCAGACCGCCAGCATCATCGCGGCGGTCCGGCGGAGGCCCGGCGCGACGACCTCCAGAAATGACGTCTGCTCCTGCGGGGGTATCCCCAGCGCGCGCTCGTCGGGCCGCTCCCCCGTGATCTGCTCCAGCACGTCGGCCGCCTCGCGCGTCCGCCCCTGGCGCGCGAGATAAAACGGGCTCTCCGGCAAGGTCCGGCGCGCCACGAACGCCATGAACGCCGGGAACGAGGCGGCGAGAAACAGGTAGCGCCAGCTCCAGTCGCCGCCGATCTGGTCGAGGAAGACGTACGAGAGCCCGGTGGCGAGGAGCAGCCCCACGGGCCAGAAGAAGTCGAGCAGGACGAGCAGCCGCCCGCGCCGCTGTGGCGGCAGGTATTCCGTCAGCAGCGCCGGATCGACGACGAGCATCCCGCCCAGCCCGAGCCCGGCGAGGAAGCGCAGGGCGAGGATCGACCACGGTCCCAACGCCAACGCGGTCAGCGCGGTGAAGACGGCGTACCAGAGAATCGCCCCCTGGAAGATGGCGCGCCGCCCGATGCGATCGGCTGCGCGCCCGAGCACGAGGCTGCCTACCAGGGAACCGGCCAGCGCGCCGCTGTTGATCAGCCCCTGCCACGTCCCGTTCAGATTCCAGAGGTCGTGGAAGATCGGCGCGACGAAGCCGACGAGCAGGATCTCCATGGCGACGAACGTCCAGGCGGCGCCGGTGATGAGCACGGCGCGACGGTGGAAGCGCAAGAGCCCGCCGCGGCGCAGGACGTCCTCGACGTCCAGGCGGGCAGGAGCAGGTCCGTGGGCGGCGATCGTCACGTTCGCTAGAGTTTTCGACTCCGAGGCGAAAACCTCGCTTCGAGTCTACCAGCGCCGATCCGGCCCGTGCGTACGCGCCCCACCCACGTCACTCTCGCCGCCGTCCTTCAGATCCGCGACGGCCGCCTCGCCGGGCTGCTCTGGGAGCGCGGGCGCGAGCCCTACGCCGGTGCGTGGGCGCTGCCCGGCGGGTACCTCGGCGACCGCGAGACGCTCGAGGACTCGATCCGCCGCCACCTGGCGCAGAAGGTCGACGTCCGCGAGCTATCGCACGTCGAGCAACTCGAGACGCGCAGCGACCCCGCACGGCATCCGACCGAATGGCAGCTCGCGACCGCGTACCTCGGGCTCGTACCCACTGAGGCCGACCCGCACGTCCCCGAGGACACGCGCTGGCACTTCGTCGACGAGCTGCCTGCGCTCGCCTTCGACCACGAGGCGATCACGCTCGCCGCACGCGAGCGACTGCGCGCCAAGCTCTCCTACACCAACCTCGGCTTCGCGCTCGCGCCCGAGACGTTCTCGATCGCGGAGCTGCGGACCGTCTACGCGGCTGCGCTCGGCCATCCTGTCGACGCTACCAACCTCCAGCGGGTGCTGCTGCGCCGCCGCCTGCTCGAGCCGACGGGTGAGCACCGACCCCCCGGGCGCACGGGCGGCCGGCCGGCGGCGGTTTTCCGCTTCCGCTCGCGTCGCCTCGAGGTCACCGACCCCTTCGCCGTGCTGCGGCCGCCCGCCGGTTAGATCGGAGTGCCGGACTTGTTCGGGATCAGGTCGGGATGCGCGCGATGGGCGGCGCGCATGGCGACGATGCGCGCGAGCGCGTGGACGTGAAAGGCGACCTCGTCGAGATCTGCAGCGTGCAGCTGTGGGAGGGCGCTGAAACGCCGGTAGAACTCACCCGAAATCCGCAGCACCGCTTGCTCGTCCTCCGTCAACCCATACTCCACGGCTGCCTCCTTCGTTCGTCGCGACGCACGAGGTTTGCACGAGCCGGAACCCGGTGCAGAGGTTTGAGACGGCCGCGGAGCGCTCATGACGAGAGAGATGGCAGAGCTCAAGGACGGCGTCGAGCGGGAGGCCGGCGAGATCGCCCGCGGCCGCCGCTGGTACACGCCGTTTACCGTCGTCGGCGCCGTGGCCCTCGTGGCCTGGGGCGCCGCAGCGCTGCTCATCGGCATCGTCGCGCTCGTCTGGCTGCTGGCGTGAGCGTCCGCGGCTGGGCCGCCGGCTCCGTCCACCGAAACGCCTAGCGCAACACCGCCAGCCTGCCGCGAACCTGGCGCCGGGCGACGAACGCGCCGGCGGCGGCGGCCAGCAAGACTGCCCCGACCAGGAACGGCCAGAGCGGCAGCTCGAAGCCATCCGTGATCGGGCCGGCGCTCTGCGGCCCGGGCGCGATCGAGACGGCGTCGTCCGCGAGCCATTCCACCCGATCCCCCGGGCGCAGCTGGACGCCGTAGGTCCAGATCCCTGCCGCCGGGAAGAAGACGTCGGCGGCATACGTCGCGGGCGCCGAGCTCCCGTCGCCGCCCCCCGTCCGCGTAGCCGGGAAGCGAACCGTCCGACCCGCGGCGCTGCGGATCACAACGGCCGGAGCGACGGTGGCATCGCCGTGCGAGAACGCCTCGAACTGCGCGTTCCACGGCGAGCCCGCCTCGGTTCCCATGAGCGGATACGTGGTCAGGTTCGCGCCCTCCTTCGCCGCGGCCGCCTGCGCTGCGACGAGCGCCACCGCAGTGAGTGCGCACACCAAGCCAAGCCTGCGTCCCATCAGTTGCCTCCTTCGTCGGTCACAAGCCTCTACACCGCCCGCGCTGGACGCGTTCCTTGCTTCGACCAGCGCCCTCGCCTACTCTGTGACGGTCCGCGTCCACGACGGAGGGAGTCCGCAATGCAGAAGCTTGCTCGCATCGCCCGCCGTCGCAGGACGCGCCCGCTCGCCTAGCTCATCCGGGAAGTGGCCGCGCGCTGCGACGGCGCACAGTTGACCATCTTCCCGAACGAGAGGAGCTTCGCGTTGCACCAGCACACGACGTACCCCGAGCTGATCGCGCTCGGCTGGGACGAACAGTTCGAAACCACCTTCGCGCCGCACGCCGCGGCCGGGCTCCACCCTGCCCGGGTGGCCACGCAGAGCCACGGCCTGTCCCGGCTGCTCTCCGCGCTCGGCGAGCATACGGCCGAGCTGGCGGGCCGCATGCGGCACGAATTGGACACCGTTGTCCATCCGGCCGTTGGCGACTGGGTGGCGGCCGACCTTCGCCCCGACGGCGCGGGGACGATCCACGCCGTCCTCCCCCGGCGCACGAAGTTCTCCCGCAAGCAGGCATCGGGGCCCTCCGACCGGGCAGTCGAGCAGGTGATCGCGGCGAACGTCGACACCGCCTTCCTCGTCAGCGCACTTGGCCGTGACCTCAACGTGCGGCGGATCGAGCGCTACCTGGCCATGGCCTGGGAAAGCGGCGCCCAGCCGGTCGTCCTGCTGACGAAGGCCGACCTCCATCCGGATCATGACGACGACCTCGCGGCGGTCGAGGCGATCGCGTTCGGCGCCCCTGTCCACGTCACGAGCACAGTCACCGGCGAAGGGCTCGACGCGCTCGAGCCCTACCTCCACCGGGGACGCACCGTTGTGCTGCTCGGCTCGTCGGGCGTCGGCAAGTCGACGCTCGTGAACCGCTTCGCAGGAAGCGAGCTGCTGGCCACACAGGACGTCCGCTCCAACGAGCGCGGCCGCCACACGACCACGCACCGAGAGCTCGTTCGGCTGCCGAGCGGTGCGTTGCTCCTCGACACGCCGGGCATGCGTGAGCTGCAGCTCTGGGATGCCTCAGACGGCATGGACGCGGCGTTCGAGGACGTGGCCGAGGTGATCGCGCGCTGCCGCTTCGCCGACTGCTCGCACCGCACCGAGCCGGATTGTGCGGTGCGAGCGGCGCTGGCGGACGGAACGCTTCCGGCGGAGCGCTGGCGCTCGTACGACAAGCTCCAGCGGGAACTACAAGCGCTCGAGATTCGCCAGGACTCGCGCCTGAGCGCCGAGGCGCGGAAGGAACGGCGCCGCTTCGCCCGCTCGCAGCGAAAATCCGCCTGGTAGGGCGCTCAGAGCACAGTGATCTCGTGTCCCGCGCGCCGCGCCTGCTCGAACTCGGCGTCGGTGAGGAGCTTGCCCTCCTTCTGGAGGTACGCGAGCGCGCGCATGAGCATCGGGCGCGTTCCCTCGACGAACTCCGCGCCCCGCGCGCGCCAGCTCGGCGAGCATGAACTCCCGGTGCAAATCGTAGCGTTCGCGCGCTCCGTCACGGCCGCTGCGAGCGGGAGGCGACGACAAGTCCGAAGAGGACGTGGTCTGCGGCGACCGCGACGCGCTCGCCCGCGGAACGCTCGGCGGGCGTGCGCAGGCCGAGCACCGGCGCTACCACCGCCTCGAACCCGACCTGCGTCGCGAGCCCGTAGGCCGGACCCGCCCACCACGTCCGACGCAGGCGGTCGGGCAGCCAACTGTGGAGGGCGCCGGCCGTTGCGCCGAAGCCCCAGTGGGCCAACTCGATTGCAGTCTCCCGTAGGTTCGGAGGCACGAGCGCGAGAAGACCCGGCATGCCCTCCTCCGCCACCTCTTCAGGCGGGGATTTCGGCAAGAAACCGAGCCCCATGGTCACCGTCCGCATCCCTGACATCGCCATTGCCGCGACGACGCCGCGCTCCGCGCCGGCGAGCGCAGCGCTCACACTCCCACCCTCTCCACCAGCTCTCGAAGGACGTGGTGATGCGCGAGCCCGGGCGTTGCGTGTCGTGCTCGGGCCGGCCCCACGGCGCGGTTGCTAGGCGGGCACGCCCGCGGGCTTCGGCAGCGGCTCGATCGCCTGTAGCGCCCGCGCGATCTCCGCCTCCGGCAGCTCGAAGTCCTCGAGCTTGCCCGACAGGTAGGCGTCGTAGGCGCCCAGGTCGAAGTGCCCGTGCCCTGAGAGGTTGAAGAGGATCGTTCGCTCGCGCCCCTCCTCATCTGCGCGCCGAGCAAGCTGGACCGCGCCATGGATCGCGTGCGCCGCCTCGGGCGCCGGAATGATCGCCTCCGAGCGCGCGAACTGAAGCGCCGCCGCGAACACCTCGGTCTGCATGTACGCCTCCGCGCGGACGAGCCCGTCGAGCACTAGCTGGGAGATCAGCGGCGCCACGCCGTGGTAGCGCAGTCCGCCCGCGTGGATCCCGGGGGGAACGAAATCGTGACCGAGCGTGTGCATCGGCACGAGCGGCGTGAGCTGCTTCGTGTCGCCGAAGTCGTACGCGAACGGGCCACGCGTCAGCGTCGGGCACGCCGCCGGCTCGCACGCCAGCACCTCGATGTCGCGCCCCGCGATCTTCTCCCGGATGAACGGGAACGACAGCCCCGCGAAATTCGAGCCGCCGCCC
>JBHEMZ010000047.1:0-13106 GCA_046262315.1 Gaiellaceae bacterium | reverse complement strand
CAGACGAGATCCACCGGCCCGATGTCGGTCGCCCATTCGCGCCGCACGAGACGGAGGCCCTCCCCGAGCACCTCGGGCCGCGCCGCGAGCTCCTCCTGGAGCTGGCGCTCCACGCCGTCCTTCTCGAGTCCGGCAGGCTCTCCCATGTCGTGCGTGACGTCGCTCAGCACCTCGGCGAGCCGGATCTCGAGCTGGTCCTCGGAACGCCCGGCCCGCTTGCGGACGACGAGCACGTCGCCGGCCTCCTCGATCGCCGTCGGCGGCGTCATCCAGTTGAGCGGCTTGTAGCCGCCGGCGTCGGCGTGCACGAGCACCGACCCGTCGTCCTTGAACATGAGCAGGCGCGTCGCCTCGGGCAAGAAGGCGTGCAGTCGCCCCGTGTAGCGAACCTCGCAGCGGGCGACCAGCAGACGCACGGCCGCGCAACCGTACTGGCCCTTTCGGACGTGTCCTACGCGGCCAATGCGCGGCGGGCGCGCTCGGCGCCCAAGACGTGGCCCTTCTGCTCGTAGAGCGCGAGCGCGGCGCCGGCTGCCTCCCGGGCCTCGACCTTGCGCCCGGCCGACCGGAGCACCTCGGCGAGCACCATGTGCGTGTCGGCTCGCTGCCACAGGAGGTCGGTGGACGCAAACTCGACCACGGCTTCGCGCGCCAGCTGCTCGGCCTCCTCGAAGGCACCGGCCCGGACCGCAGCGAGTGCGCGAGCCGCCAGCCGGCTGCCGAACTCGTCGAGCTCGCCTGTCGGCCTTTCGGGCATGTCCGCCGCGAGCGCGATCGCCTCGTCGTCGCGCCCCTGGGCAACCAGGGCCTCGACGAGCAGGGCGGTGAAGACCCCGCGCGTCCGCTCCTCGCCCATCGAGGCATGCGTCTCGAGCGCCGCACGGATCTCGTGCTCCGCCCGGTCCGGCCGGCCGTCGAGGAGCTCGATCGTCGCACCGATGGTCCCGCGGGACCACGCGCGGGGCCAGTCGGCACCGATGTTCAGGGCGGTCTCCTGGCCGCGCTGCAAACGCTGCCGAGCCTCGTCGATCCGGCCGTCGAGCGCACAGAGCATGGCCGTGAAGGTCTGTCCGGGCGCCTGGACGCTCGGAGTAGGGGCGCCGGCCAGGTCGCGCTCGGCACGAGCGAGCGCCTCCCGCACGGGCAGCGGGCCACGGACGAGACTCCCGAAGACCGCTGCCACGAGATCCGTTTCCACCTTTCCTTCGGCGAGGCGACGGGCCAGCTCGAGGGCCTCTTCGTAGACCTCCACGGCAAGCCCGAGCTGACCGCGTGTCCAGTGGACGGCGCCGAGGGCGATCGACCCGTGCAGCAGCGCCTCCTCGTCGCCGGCCTCGTGCGCCGCCGCTAGCGACTCGTCGGCGAGCCGCCTGAGCTCCTCGGGGCGGGCGTCTTCCAACCAGGCGAGCTCGAGCCGGGCGCGGGCCGCGAGCGCGGGCTCGCCGGCTTCGGTGCCGACCGCTGCAGCCTCGCGCCACAACTCGTTCGCGCGCGCGACCTCGCCGCTCATTGCGACCGTGTCCGCGAGGCGGAAGAGGAGCTCGGCACGCGCGGCGCCGTTCGGTAGGAGCGCGAGCGCCCGCTCGATCAGGTTTCGCGCAGCAGGCAGGTCGAAGCGAGCGTGTGCGCGCCGCCCCGCCGCGCCGAGCCTCGTCCCAGCAGCCTCGGCAAGCGCATTCGTCCGCGCGTCGCTCACGCCGAGCTCCCCGCGCAGGCGGACCGCCTGCTCGAGGTGGTAGCCGATCAGGGCGTCCAGGTCTGCCTCCTTCGTCTCCAGCCAGCCGGCGGCGCGCTCGTGGAGCTCGGCCCGCAGCTCCTTGGGGATCCGCTCGTACGCCGCGTCCCGGATCAGCGCGTGGCGGAAGCGGAACCAGTCCTCGAGGTCCTCGTGCGGACGAATCAGCTCCTTGCGAACGAGCGTGGCGAGGACGGCTCCGGACGGCCGGCCGGCGTCCGGGTGGAGGCGGGCGAGCGCCGCCCATTCGAACTCCATCCCGGCAACGGCGGCACGCTCAAGCAGCTCGCGCTCGGCCTCGGCAAGCGCGTCGATGCGAGCCGCGAGCAAGGCCCGGATGCTCGACGGCACGCGATCGGGATTACCCCCCTCCGCCAGAGACGCGAGCAGCTGCTCCACGAAGAGCGGATTGCCCTCGGCCGCCGATCGCACCCGCGCGCGTGCCTCGGCGTCGAGATTCGAGCCGTCCACGACGTTCGCGATCAGCTCGTCGGCCTCACCTTCGGCAAGCGGCTCCAGCGCGAGCGTCTCGGCGTTCGGGCGTCCGGCGGCCCAGGCCGGGCGCTCGTCGAGCAGGTCCGGCCGCGCGAGACAGAGCAACAGGAGCGCTGCGTCGCGCGTCCAGTCGACGAGGTGCTCGAGCAGGTCGAGCAGCGTGGGCTCCGCCCAGTGGATGTCCTCGACCACGACCGCCAGCGGGCGCTCGCGCGCTCGAGCCTCTAGCGCCTTCCGCACCGCCCAGAAGACGTCCTCCGAGGTCCCGCTCGCAAGCGCGGCGTCCAGCTCGTCTGCGGCACCGGCGGCCGCAAATATCTCACGCAAGGGCCAATACGTGATCCCCTCGCCGTAGGAGAGACACTGGCCGGAGAGCACCGCCGCCCGTCCGCCGAGGGTCGCGGGCAGCTCACGAGCCAGGCGCGACTTGCCGATGCCCGGCGGGCCGAAAACGGTGACGAGCCGGCAGCGGCGCTCCGCCAGCGCGCCGTCGAACGCTGCGCGCACACGCGCGAGTTCCTCACGGCGCCCCACGAGGGGCGCGTCGAGCGTGCGTTCGAACGCCGCTGCGCCTTCGACGACGCGCACGAGGCGGTAGGCGGCCAGCGGCTGGGCTTTCCCTTTCAGCTCGAGCGCACCAGCCGGCTCGACCTCGATCGCCGCTCGCGCGAGTCGGTACGTCTCCTCGCCGAGCAAGATCTCACCCGGCTGGGCCGCCTGCTCGAGACGCGCGGCGACGTTGACCGCGTCGCCGGTGACGAGCCGCTCGCGGGCGCCGGCGTCACCGGTGACCACCTCGCCGGTGTTCACCCCGATCCTCGCCTCGACGGTTACCCCGAGGTCCCGCTGAAGAACCTCGTTGACGATCGCCAACCGCTCGCGCATCTCTGCGGCCGCACGAAGGGCACGCAGGGCATCGTCCTCGTGCAAAGCCGGAATCCCGAACACGGCCATGACCGCATCCCCGATGAACTTCTCCACGGTTCCGCCGTGCCGCTCGAGCGCGGCCTGCATTTCGTCGAAGTAGCGGGACATGACGTTCCGCAGCGATTCGGGGTCGAGCCGCTCGCCGAGCGCCGTCGAACCGGTGACGTCGGAGAAGACGACGGTGACCGTCTTGCGAACCTCACGAGACGGAGCGGCTGCAAGATCGGCCCCGCAGGCGCCGCAGAAGCGAAAGCCGTCGGGATTCTCCTGGCCGCAGCCCGCGCAGATCAGCACGCGCTAAGCGTACGACGATGCGGCAGTGAGATCGGCGGCGAGCGTGCTAGGCGCCCACGGACCAGTGCTCGACGGTGAGCTCGGGCATCGGGAAATCCCTCGGGTTGCCGGTCGCGAGCCGGCCGCCGAGCGAGAGCGCCGCGGCCGCCACGAGGCAGTCCGCCTGCGCCAGCGTGCGGCCGCCCCGCGCGAACTCCCGCCGCCATTCGCCGGCCTGCCAGCCTTGCTCGCCACCGAGCGGGGCGATTCGGAGCCCTGCGAAGAGCGCTCGAGCGGCTTCGTGCTCGGCCAGTCTGAGTCCCCGAACGGTCTCCTCGACGTTGACCGCGCACACGTAGGGCGTGTCCTGCGCTCCACGAAGCCCCAGCAGGCGCCTGCCCGCCTCGGCGCGACCGCGGAGCAGGTCGATGAGAACCGTCGTGTCCAGGAGAACCGGCGCCAACTAGCCGACGCGGCGCTCGTCGGCGCGGCGTTGATCGCGAACCCACGAGCCGGCATCCTCGTCCCACTCGTGCCCACCGTCGGGAATCGACCCGACGGCCGACTCGAGCAGCTCCCAGCGGCGATCCTCGTCGAGCGCTCGCTCGACCGCGCGCGCGATGTAGGCGCTGCGACGGCGAGCACCCACCCGGCGGTCGAGCTGGCGCACGAGCTCGTCGCCGAGAGTTATGTGTAGACGCATGGCCACAACTTAACACACAGCCCGCTAGTCGATGAGCTTGCGGGTCATCGCGCGGATGGCGATCCGCCAGACCACCAGGCCGAACGCCACGAGCGCGCCGACCCGTGCCAGGTCCGTCCAGCCGGCCCAGCCGAACGCCGCGTGCCGCACGAGCTCCACGCAGTGGTGGAGCGGGTTGAAGTTGCCGAGGAACTGCGCCCAGCCGGGCAGCGTGTCGAGCGGGAAGAACGTCCCCGCGACCAGGAAGAGCGGCGTCAGGACTGCGCTGACGACGTAGTTGAAGTTCTCGAACGACTTGGAGAAGCCGGCGACCGAGATCCCGAAGCACGCCCAGCCGAACCCTGCCACCCACGCGATCAGCGGCACCGTCAGCATCCCCCAGGCCGGGTCGAGCCCGAACACGAGCGCGACCAGCAGCGGCACGCAGCCGTAGACCCCCGCGCGGGTCGCGATCCAGAGCGCCTCCGCGGTGACGAGCTCCTCGGTGTCCACGGGCGCGGCGAGGATCGCGTCGTAGGTGCGCTGGAACTGGTACTTGACGAACGTGCCGAACATGGCCGGGAACGCGCTCGAGAAGAGCACCGCCGTCGCAACCGTGCCCGTGCCGACGAACTCCACGTAGTCGTAGCCGCCGATCCGGCCGACGAGCGAGCCGAAGCCGAAGCCGAAGGCCAGCAGGTAGATGGTCGGCTCGACGGTCGAGGAGAACGTCGACGAGCGCCAGTAGGAGGAGAAGTTGACCACCTCGCGCACGAGCACGCCGGTCAGCGCCGGCCGCTCGAGCCGGCCGAGGCGAACGGTCCCGGGCGCGGGCGTGACGGTCATCAGGCGATTTCCTCGCCGGTGAGCAGGACGAACACGTCCTCGAGGTTCGCCGGCCTCCGCTCGCCCTCGATCTCGAAGCCGTCGCGACCGTCGACACCAAGGATCGAGACGCTCGTGCCCGTCCTCCGCGTGCGCAGCCCCCGGGCTCCGGCCTGCGCCTCGACCTCGGCCAGCCGCGCCGGTGGTCCGTAGGCCTCGAGCACCTCCTGCCCGGCGTGCTCGGTCACGAGCGCTGCGGGCGCCCCGGAGGCCACAGCCTTGCCGTGCGACAGGATCATCACCGTGTCGGCGAGACGCTGGGCCTCCTCGATGTAGTGGGTCGACATGAGGATGGTCGTGCCCTCGCTGCGCAGCGCGTCGATGAGTGCCCAGAGCTCCTGGCGCACCTGGGGGTCGAGCCCCACGGTTGGCTCGTCGAGCAGCACGAGCCGGGGGCGGTGGACGAGCGCTCGCGCGATCAGCAGGCGCCGGCGCATCCCGCCCGAGAGCTTGTCCACCCGCGAGTCGCGCCGGTCGACCAGCTTCGCCATCTCGAGCGCGCTTTCGATCGCGTCGCGCCGCTCGGCGCGCACGATGCGGTACAGGTGGGCGAAGACGAGCAGGTTCTGCTCCACCGTCAGCGTCACGTCGAGGTTGTCGAGCTGCGGCGTCACGCCACACTGCGCTCGCGCCGCCTTCGACTCCTCCGGCAGCCGGAAGCCGAGCACCTCGAGCTCGCCCTCGTCGGCGATCGCCTGGGCCGTCAGGAGTCGCATGGTCGTCGACTTCCCGGCGCCGTTCGGGCCGAGCAGGCCCACGCACGTGCCCTCCGGCACGTCGAGGTCGAGCCCGTCGACAGCAGTGATCTCGCCGTAGCGCTTCACGGCGCCGCGGAGGCGGATCGCGAGGTCCGGCATGCCGATCCTTCTACCGGATAACGCGGTAGCGAAGGTGAATTACGGTCGGCTCCTCGACGACGCTCGCGATCTCGAGGTCGACCCGCCGAGCGTCCTCGAACAGCCGCAGGCCGCCGCGGAGCAGCATCGGGATCAGCCTGATGCGGATCTCGTCGAGCATCCCCGCCCGCAGGCACTGCTGCGCGGCGCTCGCGCCGCCGATCACCGTCACCTTCGCGCCATCTGCGGCCGCTCGCGCGTGCTCCACGGCGGTCGACACCCCTTCGGTCACGAACCTGAACGACCGGCCACGCGCCGGCCGCTCCGGCACGCGATGCGTCGCGACGAAGATCGGGACGTCGTACTCGTAGTCGTCGTACCCCTCGTCGACGCCCATGTCGTACGCGCGCCGGCCCATCACGACAGCGCCCGTCGTCACGATCAAGTCCTTCATCACGTCGCTCGACCGCAGGGCGTCAAACTCGGGGTAGGGCGCGCCGGCGTTGCCTTCGCGGTCGGCGACGAAGCCGTCGAGCGACATCGACATCGAGCACGACGCTCGTCATTTCCGCACCGAAACCTCGAGGGCGGGAGCGCCGATGGCCTCCTCACCGCCGTGCGCCTGCGGCGACTCGACTCGGAGCAGCGCCGCCCCGACGACACCCGCAGCGACGACAAAGGCGGCGCCGGCGAGGAAGGCGACGTGGTAGCCGCCGTTCAGAGCCACGAGGTCACCGGACGAGGTCAGACTGTCCGAGCGGGAGTCGGCGAGGCTGGCGAGGATGGCGAGCCCGAGCGCGCCGCCCATCATGAAGGCCGTGTTGACGACTCCGGAGGCGAGCCCGGCCTGATCCTGCGCGACACCGCTCATCGCGGCGAGGAGGATCGGGTTGAACGCGATCCCGGCCCCGAGGCCGACGGCGGTCGTCGCGGGCAGGATGTCAATTGCCCAGCCGCCGTCGACCGGCGTGCGTGCCAGCAAGAGGAGCGCGACCGTCATCAGCGCCAGCCCGGCCAGCAGCGGCGTCTTGATGCCGAAGCGCATGACCAGCCGGTCGGAGAGCAGGAGCGACGACGCTCCCCAGATCACCGTCCCGGGCAGGTACGCCAGACCAACCTCGAGCGGGCTGTATTCCAGCACGAGTTGGAGGTAGAGCGCGGAGAAGAAGAAGTACGCGAACATGCCGGCCGCCATGAGCGCGCCGACGACGTTCGCCGCCGAGACGTTCCGGTTCCGGAACAGGCCGAGCGGCATGAGCGGCGAGGAGATGCGCGCCTCGATCGTGAGGAAGGCCGCGAGGAGCGCCACCGCTACGGCGAGCGTGCCGAGCGTCTCGGCCGAGGTCCAGCCCTGCTCGTTGCCGTTCACGATCGCGTACACCGCCAGCATCAGCGACGCCGTCACGCTGATCGCGCCTGCGACGTCGACGCGGCCGGTCGCGGCCTGGCCGCCTGCCGCCGGCAGCAGGCGGAGCGTCAGGCCGAACACGAGCGCACCGACCGGGAGGTTGACCAGGAAGATCCAGTGCCAGCTCAGCAGATCCGTCAGGATCCCGCCGGCGAGCACGCCCGCGACGCCGCCGCCGGAGAGGACGAAGCCGAAGACGCCCATCGCCTTCGCGCGGTCGGCCTGCTCGGTGAAGAGGGTCATCAGCAGCGAAAGCGCGACCGCCGACACGACTGCGCCCCCGATCCCCTGCACGGCCCGTGCGCCGACCAGGAGCTCTTGGGAGTTGGCCAGCCCGCAGGCCAGCGAGGCGGCCGTGAAGAGCGCGATGCCGCCGAGGAACAGCCGCCGGTGGCCGAAGAGGTCACCGAGCCGGCCGCCGAGCAGGAGAAAGCCGCCGAACGTGAGCAGGTAGGCGTTCACGACCCAGGCGAGCGACGTCTGCGAGAACTCGAGGTCGTCACGGATCGACGGCAGCGCGACGTTCACGATCGTCGCGTCGAGGACGATCATCAGGTCGCCGAGGCACAGCACGTACAGCGCCAGCCAGCGGGTGCGGCTATCCAGGGTCATCGAGGTGGTCCTTTCGCGTCCGTTTGCGTCGGTCTCGAAGCGGTAGACCGCCCCGCCGCCCGGAACTCATCTGTCTCCGTGCCGATGAGTTTTCTCCTCGTCACCGGTCTTCCACGCAGATGTTCTCGCCACCGCCGAGGACGATCGCCTTCGCGATCGAAAGCCCGATCGCCCGTGCCGACCTGCCGGGCCTCTGCGAGCGAGTTTGCACGTTACTGGACAGCTTCGGCGCCGGCGTGGCGCTGTGCGACGTGACCGGCGTGGAGGTCGACGCGGTAACCGTCGACGCACTCGCGCGGCTGCAGCTCGCCGCGCGGCGCCACGGCTGCCAGGTGCGGCTGCGCGGCGCCTCGAGCGAGCTGCTCGAGCTCGTCGCCTTCATGGGGTTGCGCGACGTCTTGCCGGACTGACGCTAGGACTCGAGCCGGGCAGGCAGGCCGAAGAGCGGGAAGAGGGTGTCGGTGTCGAGGAAGAACGTGAACTCGGCGATCCCGCCGTCTTCCACCTCGAGCACCTGCAGTGCCCACGGCTCGTGGCTCTCCCCGGTCGCGCTCGGCTTGTACTGCCCGAACGCGGGCGCGCCGTTGGCGGCCACGGTGGGGATGACGCGCGAGCCGCGGCAGCCGGCGCCCGGGCCGACCCACCAGCGCAGGATGTCGTCACGGCCGCTCAGCCACAGGTCGTACGGTGGCATCGACTGGATTGCGTCCTCACGGATCAGAGACGTCAGCTCGTCCATGTCGTACCGCTCGAAGGCGTCGACGTAGCGCGCGAGAAGCGCGGCGTCCGCCTCGTCGACCGAAGGCGCCGTGGTCGCAGTCGTCACGTCGCTCGCCTCCAGCGTGGCGCGAGCGCGTTGCAGGGCGCTGTTGACGGCCGCCACGCTCGTCTCGAGGAGCTCGGCGACCTCGAACGCCTTCCAGCGCAGAACCTCGCACAGGATCAGCACCGCGCGCTGACGCGGCGGCAGGTGCTGCAATGCGGCAACGAACGCAAGCCGGATCGTCTCCCGGGCGACGGCCCTGTCGGCCGGGTCTCCCTCGTGCACGACGCTGTCGGGCAGCGGCTGGATCCAGGTCGTCTCGGGCAGCGTGCTCAGGTCGGCCTCGAAGGGCTCGCGCGCCGGCCCGAGATCCATCGGGCGGGCGCGGCGCTCGCGGCCTTTGAGCATGTCGAGGCACACGTTCGTGGCGATGCGGTAGAGCCACGAGCGCACGGCGGCGCGGCCCTCGAAGCGATCGAAGCTCCGCCAGGCCCGCAGCAGCGTCTCCTGCACCGCGTCCTCGGCCTCGAACGGAGAGGCCAGCATCCGATAGCAGTAGCCGGTGAGCTCGGCGCGGTGCTGCTCCAGTCGGTGCTCGAGCTCCCCGGCCCTGGGCTTGACTGCGAGCGGCGAATCGTGCACGAGGGGCATCGTATGCGGTCCGCCCCTGGGGTACCGCGACGGGTGGCTCTCCGAAGTGCAAGCGGAATGGCGGGATACGCTCAAACACCGAGCAACCCAAGGAGGTTCGCATGGCTCACTACGTCGATGGATTCGTCCTACCGGTTCCGAAGCGCAATCTTGACGCCTACCGTCGGCAAGCGCGGAAAGCGGGCAAGATCTGGCGCGAACACGGCGCGCTGGAATACCGGGAGTGCGTCGCGGACGACGTGCAGATGGGCGAGCTGACCTCCTTCCCACGCAGCGTCCAGCTCAAGCGAGGCGAGACCGTGGTGTTCTCGTGGATCGCGTTCAAGTCGCGTGCGCATCGCGACCGGGTCAACGCAAAGGTGATGAACCACCCGCGCCTCGCCGACATGATGGACCCGAAGGCGATGCCCTTCGACGGCAAGCGCATGATCTACGGCGACTTCGACGTCGTCATCGACGTCTGAACGACGTCCCTTCCCACTATCCTCGCCCCGCCCAACGCCAATTGACTTTGAGCGCTGAGGCTACGCGCCGTTGGCTGTGAGGGGGTCGACGACACGTAGGCGCGAGAAGCGGCGGAAGCCGTGGTCATGCGACGCGAGGACGAGCCCGTGCTCGATCGCGAGCGCCGCGATCTCGATGTCGGGAACGTCGTCGCTGCGCAGCCCGGGCGTCTCGGCGAGCTCCGCAGCGATCGCCGCGTGTCCCGAGCCGGGTGCGACGAACCGGACCGCCGGCTGCCCGAGGTACGCCGCCGCGACGACCCATCCTTCCCTGACCGTGACCGCATGCCGCCCGAACACCCTCGGGCTCGTGATGAGGCGAAGGAACGCGTATACGACTGGCCAGCAGAGCACGACGGTCCCCTCACCCTCGGCGAGGCGCGCCTCGAGCCAGCCGCGAGCGCGGGCGTGCTCCGGCGCGTCCGCGAACGTCGCGTACACGAGCAGATTCGTGTCGACGAGCGTCACGTGGCGCTGCGCTGCGCACGCCGCTCGTCGTCGAGCACCGCGACCAGCGCCGACACGTCGGAGACGTCGAGGATCGGACGTCCGGGAAGCTCCGGCAACGCCGGCGGGACCGGAGGCGCAGCGGCACGCGCGCTGCGGCGGAGAAGCCGGTTGACGGCGCTGCGAAACGACTCCCCCGTACGCGCGCGCTCCGACTCGATCAGCGCCGCAACGTCATCATCCAGCGTGATCGTGGTGCGCAAGATGCATGAATTTTAGCATCAGAAACATCTTGCCCTGCACGCCCGTGAGCCTCGCGGCGAGCCAATCCCTCAACGTGGTCGGAGAAGGCCCGCGAATGCCGGCCATCTTGATTGGCGCCGGCGGGATTGAACAGACATCTGCTACCGGTACCGGTTCGTCGACAACGACGGCTGACCCAGCGCCGCGGCGATCCGCCGAGGGCGTGGTACAAGGACGACCAGGGCGAAGCCGGTGTGATTACCGCCTCGCGATCAGGAAACGCACCTCCTCCTCGAGCGCGTAGCTCCCTGTTGGTGTTTCAAAGCCGTGGAAGACCTCGGTGAGCGCGTCTCGAACTGCGTCGTCCCCCACCGCCCGACCAGCGCGAACCATCGGCGGCGCCGCCATTACTCCGCGGAGCATCGTCTCGAGATTCGGGTAGCTCTCGACCAGGTTGATGTAGCCAGCCTCCTCCGGAGTAAGCCCGGCCTGCGTGGCGAAAGCCTCGAGCGCGCCCTGCTCGTGCAGCGCCTGACTCGTCTTCACGCCGTTGCCGCCCGGCTTCGCCGGCAGGAGCCCGGCGATCGCCTCGAACGCCGCCGTCGACTGGCAGCGCTCCGGCCGACCGAAGACGGTCATTGCCACGGACGCTTCGGGCCGTGCCACACGGCGCGCCTCGAGCGCGTTGACCATATCCGCGGCGATGAAGAAGGAGTTGAAGCCGGTGACGACGTCGAACGAGTCGTCAGCCCACGGCAGCTCCTCCATGTCGCCGATCCGGAAGTCGCCGTCCGGGATCCGTTCGCGCGCGATCTCGACCAGGGCCGGCGTCGCATCGAGGCCCGAGATCCTCGCTCCCCGGTCCGCGACCATGCGGCAGAAGCGCCTCGCTCCGCAGCCGACGTCGAGCACGGCGTTGTCGCGGCCAACGGGCACCCGCTCGAGGATGTGCCGGTAGACCGGCACGCCCCAGCCGTTCCATCCCTCCATGACATCGGCCCAGTCGCGGGCGCGTTCTCCCCAGAGCTCGGCCTGAGCTGTCGCGGACCCGTTGGCCTTCTGCTCGACCTCAACCATCGAGTACCTCGCCCCCGTGCGCCTCTGCGATCGCCTTAATCTCGGCCATGTCCGGCTCCTCGATCGACGGCGGTGGAAGCGTGCGCGCACCGGCAGGCTCGCTCATCGCCATCACCAGATCCTCGAAGCCTCCCGGAGTGAGGATGAACAGCATCCGGCAACCCGCCGCGCCGACGGTGTAGCGGTGCGGGATGTGGCGCGGCCCGAAGGCGTAGTCGCCCGCATGCGCTTCGACCGTCGCCTCGCCGATCTCGAACGTGACGTCTCCGTCGAGCACCCAGAACGCCTCGTCCTCGTTGTGGTGGACGTGCAGGGGCGCCTCGGTGGCCCGCGGTTCGGTCACCTCGACGATCGTCATCTGCCCGCCGGTGTCGGCTGCGGTCGCCTTGATGACCGCGAGCGCCCCGCCCCACCACCGCGCTTCGCCCTCGTCACGAGGGACGAACGCGGGCTTCAACAGCGGCGTCTTCTCCGCTTCGCGCTGATTCGTGGCCCGGCCAGTGTCCATCGGTACCTCCATTTCGGTGGGCTTGATCATTCGGGTGCCTCGACCAGCCAAGCGGCGACCTCGGCCACCGTCTCGGCAGCCCTGTTCGGGCTCACTCCACGGGTCCGAAGGGCCCTGTAGGTGGGAAGGTCGAAGAACGCGCTGACGAGCCGCGCCTTGCGCGCGTCGGCGTGCCCGGCGAGCGCCTCGCGGACGAGGGCCCCCACCGTGGCGCGCTGGGATTCCTCCCACTCGCGCACGCCCGGAAGCTCTCGCTCGCGCGCATCGACCTCGAGGTGCGCCCCACCCCGCTCATAGAAGTCGAAGAGCGCTCGAGCGACGCGCCGTAGGCGCTCTGAGATGTCCTCGGCGTCCCCGAGGATCGCAGAAGCCGCGTCGCGTGAGGGCGGCCGCGCCCGCTCCATCACGAGCTGGCCGCAGGCGGGGAGCAGCTCATCGAGCGAAGGAAAGTAGGAATAGACCGTGGCGACGGATACATCAGCCTCCTCGGCGATGTCTCGCCACGAGGTGCCGAAAACACCTTTCTCCCCGTGCAGCTTGGCCGTTGCCTCCACTATCCGCCGCCGAGTCTCCTCGCGCGCCACCGCGCGCCGGCTCATGTTGTACCTTCGTGGCATGATTAATTGAATAAAGAGTCTATCTGATTTTTTCCCAAGAAATCAAGCCTCCGCGAGACTTCTGGATCAGCGAGACGCGCTGGTGGATTCAGGGGCTGGATATCCGCCCGCGCTGCACGTGCGTGGCGCCATATAACATGTCATGGCGCCACAATGGTGCTAAGGTGCCGAGGTGCCCAGCGTGCAGATCAAGAATGTTCCCGAAGATGTCCATCGCGTTTTACGGCGCCGCGCGGTCGAGGCCGGCCAGTCGCTGCAGGAGTACCTGCTTAAGCGGCTGACCGAGGATGCCAGCCGGCCAACGCTCGACGAGGCGCTCAGGAGGGCAGGGGATCGAGCCGGCGGCAGCGTTCCGCTTGCCGGCGCCGTGCAAGCGCTTCGCAAAGACCGCGACGCACGGTGATCGTCGTCGACGCGTCGGTCGTCGCCTCTGCGCTCGGCGAT
>JBHEMZ010000046.1:0-39534 GCA_046262315.1 Gaiellaceae bacterium | reverse complement strand
GGCGGAAGCGCTCGTCAAGACCCTGCTGCGAGAGTGGGCGTACCGCTTCGCCTACCGCACGAGCGCTCATCGCGCTCGCGCGCTCCCCGGCTACCTGCGCTGGTACAACCGACACCGACCGCACAGCTCGCTCGGCGGCCGTCCGCCCATCAGCCGCGTCTCACAGGTCTGTGGGTCCCACAACTAGTCAGACGCGACTTCGCGCGGGGTTGCCGCAAAGACAGACGCGACTTGCGCGTGGTGGCGGAGGCGGGCAAGCCCGCCTCCGCCGGTGAATGAACGTCCCCTCACGGCCTGCTCCGGTGTGGCGGAAGGCAGTAGGTTGCCGCGGTGTCCGTCTGGGCGATCATCGCCGCCGCCGGCGCCGGTGAGCGGCTGGGGCTCGACCGGCCGAAGGCGTTCGCGCCGCTCGGCGCGCGCGTGCTGCTCGCGGAAAGCCTCGAGCGATTCGAGGAAAGCGAGTGGATCGACTCCCTCGTGCTCGTCGTGCCGGAAGGCTGGGAGGAGTCCGCAATCCTGCTCGCCGAGGAGCTCGGGGCGGGGAAGGTAACGGCGGCGGTTGCTGGCGGCGCCACGCGCGGCGCCTCGGTCCGCGCCGGGCTCGCCGAGGTCACGGGTGACGCAACCGCCGTACTCGTTCACGACGCAGCGCGGCCCCTCGTCCCCGAGGACCTGGTCGAGCGACTGCTGCGCAAGCTCGGCGAGGGCTGGGACGGCGTCGTCCCTGCGCTGCCGCTTCCGGACACGGTGAAGCGCGTTGAGCGCGGAGCCGTCGTCGAGACGCTCGACCGCGAGTCGCTGCGGCTCATCCAGACGCCGCAGGCGTTCCTCCCGGAGGTGTTGACAACGGCCGTCGGCGGCGGCGCGGAAGCCACGGACTGCGCGGCGCTCGTCGAAGCCCGCGGCGGTCGCGTGGCCGTGGTCGAGGGAGAACGTCGTCTGCTCAAGGTCACGGATTCCGCCGACCTGGCCCTCGTTGCGACGTGGCTCGGCGTTGCCCCTGCCGTCCCGATCGGCGAGGATGAGCTCGAGCTCGAGGAGGGCGACGAGTGATCCGCGCCGTGTTCTTCGACGTGGGTGAGACGCTCGTCAACGAGGGCCGCTGGTGGGCTGAGCTCGGGCGGGCCGTGGGCGTCGAGCCGCACGTCGTGTGGGCTGCGGTCGGGACCGTCGTCGATCGTGGTGAGCGGCATTCGCGCGTCTGGGACCTGCTTGGCGTGGAGCCGCCCGGCAGCGAGACGGTCGGGTGGGAGGGGGCGGACCTGTACGAAGACGCAGTGCCCTGCCTCGAGCGCCTGCGTGCCGCCGGCTATTTCGTCGGGCTCGCGGGAAACATCGGGCGCGAGATCGAGCCGTTCGTCGACCGGTTCGAGCTCGAGGTCGACTACGCAACGGCCTCTCACACGCTGGGAGTCGAAAAGCCGGCTCTGGCGTTCTTCGAGCGGCTGCTCGAGGTCGCCGACCGTCCGTCGGAGCAGGTGGCCTATGTCGGCGACAGGATCGACAACGACATCATTCCGGCCTTAGAGACGGGGATCTTCGCCGTTCACATCCGCCGCGGGCCCTGGGGCTTCCTCCAAGACGGCGCCGACCGCGCGCAAGCCAGGATCGCTTCGCTGGACGAATTGCCGTGGGCGTTTGAGCGTGGCTGAGCAGCGCGTTGGTATCGGCGTCGACGCGCACGCGTTCAGCGGAGCAAAAACGCTCGTCCTCTGCGGGGTCGAATTCCTCGGCGAGGCGGGGCTGGCAGGTCACTCGGACGGCGACGTAGTCACGCACGCTCTCATCGATGCGCTGCTGGGGGCTGCGAACCGCGGGGACATCGGCTCGCTGTTTCCGTCCGACGACGACCGCTGGCAGGGTGCATTGTCACTCGACCTGCTCGCCCGTGCTTACGCCGACGTGCGCGGATCCGGGTGGGCGCTCGTGAATGCCGATTGCGTGCTCGTCGGCGAGCGACCGAGGATCGCCGATCGCCGCCACGAGATGGCGGAGCGACTCGCGGGCGCCCTGGGCGTGGAGGCCGGGCGCATCAGCGTGGGCGCGACCACGACGGACCGGCTGGGTTTCACCGGCCGCGGGGAGGGGCTCGCCGCTCAAGCCGTCGCGCTGCTCGAGCGCTAGGGCGAACGCACCTCGAGCTTCAGCACGTCCGGGCGGTGGTAGTGCCCGGCCGGGTCGAATCGCTGGCGCTCCTCGTAAAGACGTGCCGGCTCGAGGTCGGCGTAGAGGATTCCTTCCTCGTCGTAAAGCGGGCCGGCGAGGTACGAGCCGTCGGGAGCCAGGATCGCGCTGCCGCCGCGGCCGATCACGTCCTGACCGTCGAGCAGCTCGTGCAGCGGGAAGTCCGCGGGGTAGGAAGCCGCACGCTGGAAGTGCGACGGCGCGACGACGAACGCGCGCGACTCGCGGGCGATGTGCACCAGAGTGGCCTGCCACGCGTCGCCGTCGTCGGCGGTCGAGGCGATGTAGATCTCCACGCCCGACTCGTACAGCGCGAAGCGCGCGAGCGGCATGTAGTTCTCCCAGCAGATCAACCCGCCGAGCCGACCGAGCTCGGTGGCGATCGCCCGCAGCCCGCGCCCGTCGCCCTGGCCCCAGACGAGCCGCTCGTGGTTCGTGGGCACGAGCTTGCGGTGGTGGAGGGCTAGGCGTCCGTCGGGAGTGTGGTAGAGCAGCGTGTTGTAGAGGGTGCCCGGCCGCTCGGGGTCGACCTCGGTGACGCCGGTGACGAGCCAGAGCCCGTGACGGGCGGCGATCTCGGCCAGCCGGTCGGCGGCGGGCCCGGGGATCTCGACGGACTCGCGCGCGAGCAGCGCGAACGCGGCCTTGGCGCGCGGGTCAGCCCAGCCCGCCAGCGCCTTCGCCCACGCTGAGGAGGGGTATGCAGGCAGGAACGCTTCCGGGAAGACGGCGAGCTGGGCGCCGGCGGCGGCCACCTGCGCGGCGAGCCCGTCGAGCTTATCGAGCGTCGCCTCGCGGTCGAGGATGACCGGCTCCGCCTGCACGCACGCGGCCTTCACGGGCGCGTCCATGCGATGAGCCTACCCCAACAGCCAGGCGCGTCGGCTGACGTCGATGTTGCCGTCGTAGCCCCCAACGAGCAGCACTCTGCCGCCGCGCAGCACCGTGGCCGTCGCGAAGAAAAGCTCGCTCGGGAGGCGGCCCGCAACTGAGAACCGTCGCCGCGTCGGCTCGTACACCTCCACCTGCGGTGCGCCGCCCGCCACGAGCACTTTGCCCGACGGGAGACGAACGACGGTGTTCGACAGCTTGAAACGGCTCGACGCCATCGACAAGGTCTGCGAGAACCGACGCGCGTCTGGACTCCACACTTCAGCGCTCGCGAGTCGCCCCCGCCAGTCGCGCGCGTCAGAGCCCCCGACGACGAGCACGCCACCCGTTGCGGAGCAGGACAGCACCGTGCTTGTGCCGCGCCAGCGCCAAGCGCCCGGCTGGAACCCACCGGCCGCTTCGCGGTCGTAGAGCTCGGCACCGGCGAGGACTCGGCCCGCAATCGAGCCCCCGATCACTAGCACCCGGCCGTCGAGCAGGCGCACCGCGGTATGCGCCGAACGAGCCTGCCGCATCGATCCGGTCGACGAGAAGCTGCCGGTGCGCGGGTCGTAGAGCTCCGCCGAAGCCATTGTCCGCCCGTCTTGCGCTCCACCGGCGAACAGGACGCGTCCGTCACGCAGGCGAGTCGCCGAGAACCCGCCTCGCGCCGCTCGTAGCGAGCCGGTCGCGACGAAAGTGCTTTTTCGCGGGTCGAACAGCTCGGCCGTCCGCGTCAGGCCGCCGAGATCCCAGCCGCCTGCAACCAGCACCCGCCCGTCGAGCAGCCGGACCGCAGCGTGCCCAACCCTCGGTCGGAGGAGGGGCGGCCCGCTGACGAAGCGCTGGCGTGCCGCCTCGTACAGCTCCGTGGTCCGGCCGTCCACACCGAGCTCGCAGCTATCGGCAGTGCAGCCGCCGGCGACGAGGACATTTCCGTTCGCCAGCAGCGTCGCCGTGTGCGCCGCGCGGGGATGGATGAGAGACGATGCCGGCTGAACCTTGCCCGGCGCCGCGCCGCCGACCGCGAGCACCAGTGCAAGCGCGAGCGTTCGCATACCAGGTTCTACAACAGTCACACCACATCCGTTCCCGCGGGGGCGTGCCTGTCAGGCGGGCAGGCGGACCTCGCCGTCCACCAACTCCACGAGCCCGTCGTCGCGAAGTGCGGACACGGCCTCACCGTCGAGCTCGGCGAATGGGCGCGCACGGGCCGCCACCAACCGAAGCGCGCGGGCGCGACGCTGGCGGAACGACCCCTCGAGCGGCGGCTGGCGGCGAAGCGGCGCGTAGCGGCGACCGCGGGAGGGGCACAACGGTGCGAGCGGACAGCTGTCGCAGCGTGGCACCCGCGCGAGGCAGACCGTCGCTCCGAGGTCGAAGAGCGCCTGCCCGCAGCGGTGGTCGAACGCGTGCCCGGTTCGCTCCTGGACACGGCGGACGTTCGTATCGACCGGCAGCACAAGCTCGCCGAAAGCAAACGCCCCGATCGCGTTGGACGTATACCGCCCGACGCCGGGAAGGGCCGTCAGATCCGCCGGCCATCCGTGCTGGGCAACATGGCGGGCCGCGCGATGGAGGTTGATGGCGCGACGGTTGTACCCGAGCCCTTGCCAGGCGCGGATCACCGCAGCCGGCGTGGCGGCCGCCAGCGCTTCGACGGTCGGCCAGCGCTCCAGCCACTCCATGTACCGCGGCACAACGCGTGACACCTGCGTCTGCTGCAGCATGACCTCCGAGAGCAGGATCGCATACGGATCCTTCGTCTTGCGCCAGGGCAGATCGCGCCCATTTTCCCTATACCAGGCCAAAAGCAGCGCTTCCACTGCGTCGAGCCTAGAGGCTGGCGAGGCGGCACCGGCTACGGCTACGACTCCCACCGCGGGTCAGCTTTGTGATCTATGCTCGGAAAGCGGGGCGAGGACAGTTGATCTACGACCTGCGCACTTACTCGCTGCGGCCCGGCGCGGGCGCTGAGTTCCATCGGATCGTTGAGGCCGGGTCGGTGCCGATGCTGCGACAGGGCGGAATCGAGGTCGTTGCATACGGGCCGTCGCTACTCAACGAGGAACGCTACTACCTGCTTCGCGCCTTTCCGTCTCTCGAGCTCCGGAACGAGCAGCTCGATGCGTTCTACGGCAGGATGAATGGGATGAAGCATACGAGGAGAGGGTGATGGCGCTGATTGCCGCCTACCACGTCGTCGTCATCGCCGGCTCAGCCGCCAGCGCGGCGTCGATCGAGGATCTCGGGTCCATCGGCGTCTGAGCCAGCCGCGTGGGCGGCCCCGCGTTACCGTGAGCGGCCGTGATCCGCGTCCGCTTCGCTCCCAGCCCCACCGGCTCGCTCCATCTGGGCAGCGCGCTCTCCGCAGTGGCGAACCGGGCCTTCGCCGACGAGCACGGCGGGATGCTGCTACTCCGCATCGACGACACCGACCTGTCCCGCAACGTGCCCGGCGGGGAAGAGGCCCTGCTGCGCGACCTCGAGTGGCTCGGCGTCTGCTGGGACGAGGGCCCGGCGCGCCAGAGCGAGCGCGCCGCTCGCTATGCAGCCGCCGCTGAGCGGCTGGAGCAGGCAGGTCGGACGTTCCGGGACGCGAACGGTGCGCTGCGTTTCGACCGCGAGCGCCGGCCGACCCTCCTGCGCCCGGACGGAACGGCGACCTATCACCTGGCGAGCGTCGTGGACGATGTCGAGCTCGGTGTGACGCACGTCATCCGCGGCAAGGACCACCTCCCCAACACCCCGCTGCACGAAGAGCTCGCCCGCGCCCTTGCTGCCGATCCCCCGGAGTACCTCCACCACGGGCTGCTACTCGGCGACGACGGGCAGAAGCTGAGCAAGCGGCACGGCCTCTCCTCGCTGGCCGAACTTCGTGACGCCGGTATCCCAGCAGAGGCGCTTCGCCGCTACCTCGAGGAACTCGGCCTGCCGCGGGGCGACGTCCACGCTGACCTCGCCCGCGTTCGGAGGCACGCGATCGATGCGATCGCGGGCATGCCCGCGGAGGAGCTGGCACGGCGTGTCGGCGTTGACCTCGAGCTCGTGCCGGCGCTACGCGGCGCGCGCGACCTGAACGAGGCCTGCGAGTTCGCCCACATCGTGCTCGCTCCCGAGCCGGTTCCGCCGGGGGAAGCCGCGCGCGCCACGCTCGAGCGCTTCCGGGAACTGCGCGAGCGAGCGGAGGACCGCCTTGACGCCGACGCGGCACGGGCGATCGTGCGCGAGCTCAAGGCCGTCGGCGGCGACCTGCGCGCGCTGCGGCTCGCGCTCACGGGACGCGATCGCGGGCCCGAACTCTGGACGGTACTGGCGGCAATCGATCGAGAGGAAGCGATCAGGCGCGCGCACACTGGATCCAATAATCACAAGTAGGATCCGAAATCGGCCCATACGCCCACGATCAGCGCCCGTACTGTGTATATTGGATCCAAGATGAGCGCTAACGTATACGAACCCACCGCTGAGCGGCGACTTCAGTCCGGCGCGCCGACGGCGCCATTTCGCTCCCCAGGGAGTACACCCGGCGAGGCCGCAGCCTCCGCCCTGCCCACCACGGCCGAGCTGGCCGAATGCGTGTGCCCGGACTTCTGCGAACGCGACCACGCGAACGAGTGAGCGACACGGCGTGGAAGTGATCGCGCGGCCCGAGGTCGCGGCGGCGCCCGTCGCACGCGCCGACGAGGTGCTGAGTCCGGCCGCGCTCGACTTCGTCGCGCGACTGCACGGCGAACTCGAGCCCGAGCGCCGTGCGCTGCTCGCCCGACGGGCCGACCGCCAAGCCGCCTTCGACACGGGCGAGCTGCCGGCTTTCCTCGACTCGACCCGATCCGTCCGCGAGGGCGACTGGCGCGTCGCGTCGCCGCCGCGCGACCTCGAGGAGCGCAAGGTCGAGATCACCGGCCCGGTCGACCGCAAGATGATGATCAACGCGCTCAACTCCGGCGCGAGCGGCTTCATGGCCGACTTCGAGGATTCCTGCTCGCCGACCTGGTCGAACGTCGTCACGGGCCAGGTCAACCTCATCGACGCCGTCGAGGGCACGCTCGCGCTCAACACGCCCGAAGGCCGGTCGTACCGTCTCGACGACGAGGTCGCCACGCTGCTCGTCCGCCCGCGTGGCTGGCACCTCGAGGAGCGGCACGCGCAGATCGACGGCGAGTCCGTGTCGGCGAGCCTCTTCGACTTCGGCCTGTTCGTCTTCCACAATGCCGCGCGCCTGCTCGAGCGCGGCAGCGGCCCATACCTCTACCTGCCCAAGCTCGAGAGCCACCTCGAGGCGAGACTCTGGCGCGAGGCCTTCGCAATCGCCGAGCAAGAACTGGATCTGCCGCGCGGCTCGATCAAAGCCACCGTGCTCATCGAGACCGTGCTCGCAGCCTTCGAGATGGACGAGATCCTCTGGGAGCTGCGCGAGCACTCACCGGCGCTGAACGCGGGCCGCTGGGACTACATCTTCAGCGCCATCAAGAAGTTCCGCGAGCGGCCGGACTTCGTGCTGCCCGACCGCGCTCAAGTGACGATGACCGTGCCGTTCATGAGCGCGTACACGAGCCTGCTCGTGCGCAGGTGCCACGCGCGCGGCGCACATGCGATGGGCGGGATGGCGGCGTTCATCCCGAGCCGGCGCGACCCCGAGCTGAACGAGGTCGCACTCGCAAAGGTGCGCGACGACAAGAGGCGCGAGGCCGGGGACGGATTCGACGGCACGTGGGTCGCGCATCCCGACCTCGTCCCGGTGGCGCGCGAGGAGCTCGATCGCGTTCTTGGCGCCCGTCCGAACCAGGTCGAGCACCGGCGCGACGACGTCGAGGTCGGCGCGGAAGAGCTGGTCGACGTCGCGATTTCCGGCGGCAGCGTGACCGGGGAAGGGCTGCGCAGCAACGTCTCGGTCGCGCTGCGCTACCTCGACTCGTGGCTCCAGGGCACCGGCGCCGTAGCGATCTTCAACCTGATGGAGGATGTCGCGACCGCGGAGATCGCGCGCGCGCAGGTCTGGCAGTGGACGCGACACGGCGTGAGGCTCGAGAACGGGCGCACCGTCACGCCGGAGCTCGTGCGCGAGCTTGCCGACGAGGAGCTCCAGCGCCTGCGCAAAGAAGCGGGCGCCGCGAGCCGCGCCGACGACGCACGCGCTCTCTTCGAGCAGGTAGCGCTCGGCGAGCGCTTCACCGAGTTCCTGACGCTACCGGCCTACGAGAGTCTCGACTGACAGGGAGGGGATATGAGCACAAACGGAAACGACGGCGACGGACGTTTCACAGAGGCGCAGGAGCTCGAGCGCGAGTGGGGCAGCGACAAGCGCTGGCAGGGCGTCGAGCGCCTGTACGCGGCCGAGGACGTCGTTCGCCTGCGCGGCTCCTTTCGCGTCGAGCACACGCTTGGGCGGCTCGGCGCCGAGCGCCTCTGGGAGCTGCTCGGCAGCCGTGAGTGCGTCACCGCCCTCGGCGCGCTCACCGGCGGACAGGCCGTGCAGTCCGTGAAGGCGGGGCTCGAGGCGATCTATCTCTCGGGCTGGCAGGTCGCGGGCGACGCGAACCTTGCCGGGCACACGTATCCCGATCAGAGCCTTTACCCGTCGAACAGCGCCCCGGCGCTCGTGCGGCGGCTCAACAACGCGCTGCTGCGGGCCGACCAGATCGAGTCCGTGGAGGGCGAGCCGGGCCGTCACTGGCTGGCGCCGATCGTCGCGGACGCGGAGGCCGGCTTCGGAGGCCCGCTCAGCGCCTACGAGCTGATGAAGGCGATGGTGGAAGCGGGCGCCGCCGGCGTCCACTTCGAGGACCAGCTCGCCTCCGAGAAGAAGTGCGGGCACCTCGGCGGCAAAGTGCTCGTGCCGACGAGCCACTTCCTGCGCACGCTCACCGCCGCGCGGCTAGCCGCCGACGTGCTCGGCGTGCCCACCGTGCTGTTCGCCCGCACGGACGCGCTCAGCGCGAAGCTGCTCACGAGCGAGGTCGACGAGGGCGACCGGGGCTTCGTGACGGGCGAGCGCTCCCCGGAGGGATTCCACTACGTGCGCGAGGGCCTCGACGCGGCCATCGCACGCGGGCTCGCGTACGCGCCGTACGCCGACCTGCTCTGGTGCGAGACGTCCACGCCGGACCTCGACGAGGCGCGCGATTTCGCAGATGCCGTCCACGAACGCTTCCCGGGCAAGCTGCTCGCCTACAACTGCTCGCCGTCCTTCAACTGGCGCGCACGGCTCGACGACGAGACGATCGCCGGCTTCCGCGGCGAGCTCGCGCGGATGGGCTACCGCTTCCAGTTCGTGACGCTGGCCGGCTTCCACGCGCTCAACGCATCGATGTTCGAGCTCGCGCACGGCTACGCGCGGCACGGCATGACCTCCTACGTGGAACTCCAGGAGCGCGAGTTCGAGCTCGAGGAGCTCGGCTACACGGCGACGAAGCACCAGCGGGAAGTGGGCGCTGGCTACTTCGACCGCGTGCTCGAGGCCGTGACGGGCGGCGAGAGCGCCACGGCCGCGCTGCACGGCTCCACGGAGGCGGCACAGTTCGGGTAGATGGCAGGTGCCGGTCTCAGGATGACGGCTCGTCGACGGGGTGCGTTGACCGAGTGCGAGGCTATGGCGCTCGCCGGTTCGCGGCTCACGGGAGCGTCAATAGCAGCGCTATTGGCGCGACTGAGGACACGGCATTGCGCCGGGCGGTGTGGCCCGACGGCTCAGTGCTCATTGTGAGACAGGCTTCTTACCCGGGGACGCCGAGAGGCGAGGCGCGGATCCCCGACGGCGGGACGAAGGCCGACGACCTCGCGCTCGCGCTCGAGCAGGCGATCGTCAAGGGCGAGTTCGAGCCCGGCGAGATCCTCCGCCAGGAGCAGCTCTCCGAGCGCTTCAACGTCAGCCGCACACCGGTGCGGGAGGCGCTGCGGCGGCTTGCCGCCCTCGGGCTTGTCTCGTTCGTGCCCAACCGCGGCGTGCGGGTGCGGACGGTCTCGCGCGAGGAGCTGCACGAGGCATTCCTCGTGCGCGCCGAGCTCGAGAGCCTCGCGACCGAGCTCGCCACCCCCAGGATGACTCGCGAGGACCTCGCGGAGCTCGAGCGGGCGGAGCGCCGCTTCGCGGAGATGAGCGCCGCCATGCGTGACCGCAACCGCCCTGAATCAGAGCGCGGGGCGCTGACAGGAGAGTGGCTTGCCGCGAACTACGCATTCCACGACGTTATCTACGAGCGGGCCGGCGCGCCGCTCGTCGCCCGCTTCGCACGCAGCGCCCGCCGCACGTTCCTCGGGCAGTCGGTTTGGGCGCCGGGGAGCGCAGAGATGGATGGCCTCTACGAGCGGAACGTGCAGCAGCACCGGGCGATCACGGAGGCGATCGCAGCCCGCAGCGCAACAGGGGCGCGCGCGCTCGCCCGCGAGCACGTGCTCGACTCGTGCCACATGCTCGAGGTGATCCTCGACCATGTGGGCGCTCCCCCGCGTGACAGCCGCCGCCGCAAAACGCCCGGCTAACCTCCTCGGATGCGGCTCTACAGCACGCTCTCGCGGGCGAAGGAGGAGCTGCCCGCGCCGCCAGGCCCCGTGCGGATGTACTTCTGCGGCCCAACGGTCTACGCGCGCGCCCACGTCGGCAACGCCCGCCCGTTCGTGATCGGCATGTGGCTGCGCTCGTGGCTCCTGTCGGAGGGCTACGAGGTCGTGCTCGTCCACAACATCACGGACATCAACGACAAGATCTACGAGGCCGCGCCCGGCGCGAGCGCGGAGCTCGCGGAGCGGGCCACCCGCTGGTACCTGGAGGATACCGCCGACCTCGGGCTCGGCATGCCCGACCACCTGCCGCAGGCGACCGCGCTGGTCCCGGAGATCGTCGCCTTCATCGAGCAGCTCGTCGAGCGTGGCTTCGCGTACGCCGCCGAGGGCGACGTCTACTTCCGTGTCGCGCGCTACCCCCAGTACGGCCGTCTCTCCGGCCAGCGGCCCGACGACGTGGAGGAGCAGGAGCCGAACGCGCTCAAGGAGGATCCACGCGACTTCGCGCTCTGGAAGGCGAACAAGCTGGACGAGGACACCTCGTGGGATTCGCCGTGGGGTCGCGGCCGACCGGGCTGGCACATCGAGTGCTCGGTGATGGCCGAGGAGCTGCTCGGACCTGCCTTCGAGATTCACGGCGGTGGGCTCGATCTCGTCTTTCCGCACCACGAGAACGAGGTTGCGCAGTCCCGCGCGCTCGGCCGCGAGTTCGCGCGCATCTGGACGCACAACGGCATGCTCCGCTTCACCGACGAGAAGATGTCCAAGTCGCTCGGCAACGTGGTCACGCTGCGCGACGCGATCGACGAATGGGGCCGCGAGACGCTGCTCGTCTTCTTCCTGACCGGCCATTGGAGCAAGCCGATCGACTTCTCGGACGAGACGCTGCGTGCCGCGCAGGCGCGGGCTGAGCGCTTCCGAGATGTGTTCCGAGGCCGGTCCGAGTCGGCCGTTCCCGCCGCCTGGGAGCGGTTCGCGGCGGCGCTCGAGGACGACTTCAACACTCCGGAGGCCCTGGCCGTGATCCACGAGTGGCGTGACCACGACCTGTTGCGGAGGGCGCTCGAGTTCTTCGGGCTGGCCTCGCTGGCCGAGGAGTCGGAGGCACCGTCCGACGTGCGCGAGCTCGCCGAGCAGCGCGCCGCCGCGCGCGGGCGAGGGGACTTCGACCAGGCCGACCGCCTGCGCGGCGAGATCGCGAAGCTCGGCTGGGTCGTGCGCGACGTCCCTGGTGGCGACGGCTTTCGGCTTGTTCTGAAGGCGTGACTCGCGACCTCGTCTACGGGCGCCGGGCGGTGCGCGAGCTGCTGCGCGGCCCTCGCGAAGTCTTGGAGGTGTGGGCGACCGAGCGGGCGCTGGCCGCGGAGGAGTGGCTGCGCGAGACGCCCGGCGTGCGCGTCCAACTCAAGCCGGACCGCGTGCTCACTGCGGCCGCCGACACGCGCGACCACCAGGGTGTCGTCGCTCGCGCCGAGCCGTACCGCTACGCCGACGCGTACGAGCTGGCCGGCACGCCGGGCGCGCTTCTCGTCTGCCTCGATCGCGTCAGTGACCCGCGCAACCTCGGCGCCGTCTGCCGTAGCGCGGAGGGGGCAGGAGCTACCGGGGTGGTCGTGCCCGAGCACGGCTCGGCGCGCGTGTCGGCCGTTGTCGCCAAGACCTCCGCGGGCGCGGTCGAGCACCTGCCCGTTGCGGTCGTCGCGAACCTTGCGCGCTACCTCACGGAGGTCAAGAGCCCGCGGCTCTGGATCTACGCCGCCTCCGGTGAAGCCCCGGCCTCCCTCTGGGAGGCGGACTTCACCGGAGGCGCAGCGATCGTCCTCGGCGCCGAAGGCCGCGGCATGCGCCCCCTCGTGCGGCGCTCGTGTGACGAGGAGCTCGCCATCCCGCTCGTGGGGCGCGTCGCGTCGCTCAATGTCAGCGTGGCCGCAGCCCTCTTCCTCTTCGAGGCGCGACGGCAGCGCCGGGCCGCGTCCGCGTGAGCGCCGAGCCGACCCTCTATCTGTTCGACGGCTACAACGTGCTTCGCGCCGGGCGCTTCGCGGATGTGCGGGAGCTCCAGGACCGGCTCGCGGACTTCGTCGCGCTGCGCGGCGTCCGCGGCGTACTCGTCCTCGACGGGGTCGGCCGAGACCAGACCGTCGGGCCGCTCGAGGTGCGCTACGCCCAGCATGCGGACGGGCTGTTGGAGCGGCTCGCGGCCGAACATCGCGAACGCGAGCATGTCTGTCTCGTCTCGTCGGACGCGGCCGTGCGCGGGACCTCTGGGCAGGAGGTGACGAAGCTGACGTCGAAAAGATTCGTCGACGACCTGCACGACACGCGCCACAGGGGCCCGCCGCCGGCGCGCCTCCATGACCGGCTGGATCCCGGAACGCGTGAACGGCTCGAGCGCCTGCGGCGCGGGGAGGACAGCCCGCCGGCATAGGACCAGGGACCTTTGCAAAAGATTTGTAACTTGGTCCGCCTTCTGCTAAATTCGCCTCAACCTGAGGGTGAGGTTCGGGTTGGCGGCGCCGCCGCCGCCCCGTCTTCACCGGAGCTTGGTGACACCGATGGCCACCCGCCCAGCCACCAGCCGAGCGACCAGCGTTCGCACTCCGCAGAAAGTCCAGCGGGAGCTCGAGGACCTCCAGCTCGCCATCCGCGCCCGCAACGGCGACGACAAGGCGCTGGACGCGCTGATCCGCCGTTACACGGGATTCGTGCGACTCAAGGCGAGCTCGTACTTCCTCGCGGGCGGCGACGGAGAGGACCTGATCCAGGAGGGGCTGATCGGTCTCTACAAGGCCGTGCGGGACTTCCGGCCGGACAAGGAGACCTCGTTCCGCTCGTTCGCCGAGCTGTGCGTGACCCGGCAGATCATCACCGCGATCAAGACTGCCACGCGCTTCAAGCACTCGCCGCTCAACACGTACGTTTCGTTCAGCCAGACGCCTGCGGGGCAGGATTCCGACAGCGAGTGCACACTGGGCGACGCGCTCCCCGGTCCCGGTGTGGACGACCCGTCGATCTGCGTCATCTCGACCGAGGAGCTGCAAAGCCTCGTCTTCTCGCTCGGCTCGGGCCTCTCGAGCCTCGAGGCGGACGCGTTGCGGCTCTACCTGGAGGGCTCGTCGTACGAGCAGATGGCGGTCGAGCTCGACTGCGACACGAAGACGATCGACAACGCGCTCCAGCGGGTGAAACGCAAGATTATCGCGCACCAGCAGACGCGCCAAGTGCTCCAGTAGCGGCGCTACCATCGGCGTGCGCGCCGGAGTAGCTCAGCTGGTAGAGCAACGCACTTGTAATGCGTAGGCCGTCGGTTCGAGTCCGACCTCCGGCTTTGGGCGACGTTCGTTTCGCACGCAGAACGGGTAGAACCACGCACCCATGCGTTCTCTCGCGCTGCTAGCCCTGACCACAGCGGCACTCGCAGGCGCAACTTCGCTCGCGGCGGCCGAGTCGACGCCAGGCGTGCTGGTCGTTTACCAGGAGACCGGCGGCTCGGCGAACCTCGACAGACGGCTGTCCGTGAAGGGCGACGGCCGGCTCGTCGCAAAATCCGAGCAGCCCGTCGTTGCATCGTGCAGCTCACGGCTCGCTTCGGGGCAGCTGAGGACGCTGCGGCGGGCTCTCAAGAACTCCGATTTCGCAACGCTTGCCGCGCAGTACGGCTCGGACCCCGACGCGGTGACCTCACGCATCAGATACGCCGGCAGAACCGTCCGCGCGCAGCGGGGGAGCGAACCCGTCCGGCTTAGATCGGCCACCGAGCTGCTGCGTCGGCTGCTCGTGCAGCGGCTCGCTCTGTGTCGGAAGCTCGGTCGCTAGACGGACCCGAGCGCCCGAGCTAGATCAGCCCAGAGGACGTCTGCATCCTCGAGGCCGACGCTCAGGCGGACAAGGCCCTCGGGGACGCGGGCGCCCTCCCAGCGATGGCGCGTCTCAAGCGCTGAACGCGTGCCGCCGAGGCTCGTGGCGTTCGCGATCAGGCACGTCCCCGTCTCGACGCGGCGGGCAGCCGCCGCGTCGCCGGCGACCTCGAACGACAGGAGGCCGCCGAACCCGCCGTCCATCGCCGCCGCGGCCAGCGGGTCGCCGAGGCCGGGGTAGCGAACGCGTTCGACCGCAGGATGCGCCTCGAGGCGGCGTGCGAGCTCGAGGGCAGTCGCGGACTGACGCCGAACGCGCAGCTCCAGTGTCTCCAGGCTACGGAGGAGCAGCCACGCCGCGTCGGGCGCTGCCACGAGCCCCCCGCGGTCGCGCAGCTCGCGGAGCTGCTCGTAGTGGTTGTCTGACCGACAGACCACCGCCCCGAGGAGCACGTCGGAGTGGCCGCCCAGGTACTTCGTCGCGCTGTGCAGGACGAGGTCTGCTCCGCGCTCTAGCGGCCGCAGCAACACGGGTGTCGACGCGGTCGCGTCGACGAGAACCGCCGCGGGGTGGGCGGCGGCCGCGGCGAGGTCCGGGAAGGTCAAGAGCGGGTTGGAGGGCGCCTCGAGCCAGACGAGGTCGGCGTCGGGCGGTGGCCCGGTCTGGTCGAACTCGACCACGCGCAGGTTCCAGCGGCCGAGCAGCTCGAGCAGTACCGGCGTGCCGTAGTAGCACCCCTGCGCGAGCGCGATCGTGGCGCCCGGTTCGAGCAATGCCAGCACGACCGCCGTGCAGGCGGCGGAACCCGAGGGGAAGAGCAAGGCTCGGCCACCGTCGAGCTCGCCCAACCGGCGCTCCGCCTCCGCGCCTGCCGGATGGCCGTAGCGCTGGTAGAAGAATTCCCCCGGCTCGCCGTCCTCGTAGCTCCAGATGGTGGAGCGGTCAAGCGGGGGAACCGTCACGCGGCGATACTAGGGCGAATGGCGACGACCGAAGACAGGCCAGACATCGCCGCGGAGGGAACCGAGGCGAAGCTCGAGCGCCTGAACGCCCTACGCGACGAGGCGCGTAACGCGGGCAGCGAGCGGGCGATCGAGCGCCAGCGGTCCCAGGGAAAGCTGCTTGCTCGCGAGCGGGTCGAGCGCCTTCTCGATCCGGGCTCGTTCGTCGAGCTCGACCGCTACGTGCGTCACCGCGAGCCGAACTTCGACATGCTCGAGCGGCGCCCCTACGGCGACGCAGTCGTGACCGGCTACGGCACGATCTTCGCCCGCAAGGTCTTTATCTTCTCCCAGGACTTCACGGTGTTCGGCGGCTCCCTGTCGGAGGTCTTCGCCGAGAAGATCTGCAAGATCATGGATCTCGCGGCCAAGTACGGCTGCCCCGTGATCGGGATCAACGACTCGGGGGGCGCGCGCATTCAGGAGGGTGTCGTCTCGCTTGCGGGCTACGCCGAGATCTTCTGGCGGAACGTGCAGGCCTCGGGTGTCGTGCCGCAGATCAGTCTCGTGATGGGTCCGTGCGCAGGCGGAGCTGTCTATTCACCGGCGATGACCGACTTCGTCTTCATGGTCGCGGAGTCGTCATACATGTTCATCACCGGACCCGACGTGGTGAGGACCGTCACAGGCGAGGAGGTCACGTTCGAGGAGCTGGGCGGAGCGGCGACGCACGCGGCGAAGTCCGGCGTCGCCCACTTCATCGCCCCCGACGAGGAGGCGTGTCTCGACGACGCGCGCTACCTGCTCTCCTTCCTGCCCCAGAACAACCTCGAGTCGCCGCCCTGGTTCGAGCCGACCGATCCGCGTGACCGCGAAGACGCCGAGCTCGACACGCTCATTCCCGACACTCCGAACAAGCCCTACGACATCAAGGGAGCCGTGTGCCGCGTCATGGACGACGGCGAGTTCCTCGAGGTGCACGAGCGCTGGGCCGAGAACCTCGTCTGCGGCTTCGCGCGGCTCGGCGGGCACGTGGTCGGCGTCGTCGGCAACCAGCCAAGGTCGCTGGCGGGCGTACTCGATATCGAATCGTCGGTGAAGGGAGCGCGGTTCGTGCGCACGTGCGACGCCTTCAACATCCCACTCGTCACCTTTGTGGACGTGCCCGGCTTCCTGCCGGGGACGGCGCAGGAATGGGGCGGGATCATCCGCCACGGCGCCAAGCTGCTGTACGCCTACTGCGAGGCGACGGTGCCCAAGCTCGCCGTGATCACGCGCAAGGCGTACGGCGGGGCCTACGACGTCATGAGCTCCAAGCACATCCGCGCCGACTTCAACTTCGCGTGGCCGACCGCCGAAGTGGCGGTGATGGGCCCGGAGAGCGCGGTCAACATCGTCTTCCGGCGCGAGCTGGAGGAGGCCGACGATGCCGACGCCCGGCGCGCCGAGCTGATCGCGGACTATCGCGAGCGCTTCGCAAACCCATACGTGGCGGCCGAGCGAGGTTATGTCGACGAGGTGATCGAGCCGCGCCGGACGAGACCGGTGCTGATTGACGCGCTCGAGACCGCGCTCACGAAGCGCGAGCCGCGCCCCCCACGCAAGCACGGCAACATCCCGCTCTGACATCTGGCCCGGCGGCGCGACTGGCTGTGATGGATCTTCCCGCAGCCGTGAGACCCCCGGATGGGTGCGTGGTCTGGCTTAACCCCGCGGGTCGGGGTGCCAAGACGGCGAGGGCAGCGAGACAGGTCCCCCCGGGCTCTTCGCGACCCCCGGGGGGGCGCGGCGTCCCCACTCCGAACGCTAGCCAGAATTTCGCCACGCGTCGGTGACAAGATCGTCACGAACGCGTGCCGGCTACACGAGTCCGGCTTCGGCCAGCGGGCGCCGGCCCCACGCGAGGCGGTCGCGATACCAGCCGTTCGTCACCTGGGCCAGCGCCACGCCGTAGCGCGACGAATGGATCAGCCAGCCGGAGCCCACGTAGATGCCCATATGGTCTACGGCGGCCGGCCTGGCCCGTGGGCCACCCGGTGCGAAGAACAGCAGGTCGCCGGGCGCGAGGCGGGCGAGGGGAATGCGGCGCGCCGCCGTAACCTCGCCGGCCATCGCGGCCGCGGTGCGGCCGCGCAAGACCTTCGCCAGTCGGGCCCCGCCCGCGTACTGCTGCCCGCGGTAGACGCGCCATACGAACCCCGAGCAGTCGAATCCGCCCTTGACCTCTGTGCCGAGGGGCGCCTGCGCTAGCTCGGTCGTCCCGCCCCACACGTATGGATAGCCGATCAGCTTCACCGCGGTGTTCAGCACGCGCTGCTGCCACGCCGTCAGCTCCGGGAGCACGAAGGTGGTGGCCGCGTCTCTCGCCGCGGCCGTCTCCCAACCGGAGAAGCGCAGCACGCGCGCGGCGGAGTACGCCGTTTCCGCACGGGTGACGGGATCCGTAGGGGCGAGCTCGAGATTGTCGGTGCCGTGCGGGTGGTTGAAGCGAAGCCCGAGCAGCCTTGCCACCGTCTCCGTTCCGAAGCGGGCCGGCGGCGTCAGACCGGCAGCTCGGGCGCCGCTGAGGAAGGCAGAGGCCGTTCCCGAAAGCCCCAGCGTGGCGACGAGCCGCGCGTCGAGCTGCGTCAGGGAGACCGGCGCGCCGCTTGCCGTCGCCGCCGCGACGGCAGGCTTGCTTTGAAGACCTGCGACCAGCGCGTTGAGCTCTCCGAGAGTTAGCGGGTCGTCGGGCCGGAACGTCCCCACGTCTCTGGCCATCAGTCCCCGAGAGACCACGAGGCGGATATCGGCGCTTGCCCACGCGGACGCGGACCACCGTTCCGCAGCACCCGCGACCGAAGCGGCGCCGAGCAGCACAGTCAGACATGCGAAGAGCGCGAGGGGGCGTCTCACCCTCACGCCATCGGCACCCGGGCGACAGGGTCTCTACCCTTAGACGAGTGACTTTCGAGACGATACCCCGAGCGGGGGGCCGCGAGCGCGAAGCCGTCGCTCGGGCGCTCGCCGACGTTCTCGGCGAGCGGCGCCCCTCCGCCTATCGCAGTCCGTGGCGTCTGGCGGCGCTACGCGAGCACACGGCCCCAGCAGTCGGCAGTCCCGCCGCCGCCGCTACGCCGCTCGGCCGCGTAGCACCTGCGGTGCGACCCGTGCGTAGTCCAGGCCCGAGATCCACGTGACGGCTACGGCTGCGAGCAGCGCCCACCAGGCGACCGAGTCGTCCCACGCGCCCGCGGCGGCGAAGCCGCCGAGCGCGGCCGCGGTCGCCTGACTCCACGTCTTGAGCTTGCCCAGGTCGCGTGCGTGCAATACGACACCGCGCTCCAGCGCCGCCAGGCGGAGCCCGGTGACGAGGAACTCTCGTATGACGATCGCAGCGACCATCCAGCCCGCGAAGACGCCCCGGTCGACGAGCACGACGAGCACGGCGAGCACGAGAATCTTGTCGGCGATCGGGTCGAGGAGCGAGCCCAGCTCGGTGCCGTACCCACTGCGGCGGGCAACCTGGCCGTCGAGCCAGTCCGTCGACATCGCGGCGATGAACGCGCCCGTCGCCCAGTAGTCGTGGTTGCCGAAGTTCAAGGCGTACAGGGCGACGACGAGCGGCACCGCCATGATGCGCGCTACGGTCAGCTGGTCGGCGAGACGCACGGGCAGGGACAATATGCACCGTGCCGCCGTTCTCCAAGGTGCTCGTTGCGAACCGCGGCGAGATTGCGATACGCATCTTCCGGACGCTGCGGGAGCTCGAGATCGTCTGCGTCGCGGTCTACTCGGAGCCCGATCGGGAGTCACTGCATGCCGTCGTCGCAGACGAGGCGTACGCGATCGGCGGGGGCGCGCCGACCGAGAGCTACCTGAACGCCAGGCGCATCGTCGAGACCGCGTTGCGCGCGGGCGCCGACGCGATCCACCCCGGCTACGGCTTCCTCGCCGAGAACGCCGCGTTTGCGCGAGCGGTCGAGGAGGCGGGCGTCGCCTGGATCGGCCCGCCGCCGCCCGCGATCGAGTTGATGGGCTCGAAGACCGCCGCGCGCACAAGGATGCGTGAGGCGGGCGTGCCCATCATCCCGGGTACCACGGAACCCGTGTCGTCGGTCGCAGAGGTCGAGCGGCTCGGGGAAGAAATCGGCTACCCGCTGCTGATCAAGGCGGCTGCGGGCGGCGGCGGCAAGGGCATGAAGGTCGTCCGCAACGCCGCCGAGGCGGAGGACGCGTTCGCCTCGGCCCAGCGCGAGGGCGAGAAGTACTTCGCCGACGCCGCCGTCTACGTCGAGCGCTACCTTGAGAACCCGCGCCACATCGAGGTGCAGGTGCTCGCCGACTCGCACGGGAACGTCATCCACCTGGGCGAGCGCGACTGCACGATCCAGCGCCGGCACCAGAAGCTCATCGAGGAGACCCCCTCGCCTGCCGTAGACGCTGATCTGCGCGCGCGCATCGGCTCGATCGCCGTCGACGCCGCCCGCGCGGTCGGCTACCGCTCCGCCGGGACCATCGAGGGGCTGCTCGTCCCGGACGGCGAGTACTTCTTCATGGAGATGAACACGCGCATCCAGGTGGAGCACACGGTCACCGAGGTGGTGGCCGGCCTCGACCTCGTGCGCGAGCAGGTTTTGGTCGCGGCCGGAGAGCCGCTATCGCTGCGCCAGGAAGAAGTTCGGTTGCGCGGCCATGCGATCGAGTGCCGCATCAACGCGGAGGACGTCTCCCGTGGCTTTCTCCCGGCGCCCGGGCGGATCACGCGCTACCGGGAGCCGGCGGGGCCGGGCGTGCGGGTTGATTCGGGGGTGGTGGCCGGCGCCGAGATCTCGCCGCTCTACGACCCGATGATCGCGAAGGTGATCGTCCACGACACCGACCGAGAGCACGCCAGGCGACGCATGCTGCGCGCGCTCGCCGAGTACGAGATCGAGGGGGTCCCGACGCTGCTCGGGTTCCATCGCGCGCTGCTCGAGCACGCGTGTTTCCGGGCGGGTGAGACCTGCCATGGCGTCGTGGAGTCGCCGGAGCTGGCGGAGCGTGCGGAGCAGTTGTCTCATAAGACAACGAGCGTATACGCGGTTTCGGACGGAGGCACCGTCGAGCGCGCGACCACGGTCGAGCTTGACGGCCGGCGCTACGAGGTGCGCCTGCGCGTACCGGAGCCGCCTCACGCGGAGCTGGCTCGCCGGCGCCGGGAGCGCGGGCGGGGAGCCGGCCACCGTGTGTCGGCGCGGGACGCGGTCATCAGCCCGATGCAAGGCACCGTGCTGGCTGTGCGTGTCGCGGACGGCGACGAGGTCGACGCCGGCCAGGTGCTCTGCATCGTGGAAGCGATGAAGATGGAGAACGAGATCACCGCGCACCGGGCGGGCGTGGTGACCCGTCTCTCCGTCGAGCCCGGCATGCCGGTGGCGACAGACCAGGTCATCTGTGTCGTCGTTCAGGAGGGGGATGCCCGACAGCCGTAGGCCGCTCTGCGCCGACATCTCAGGCGAGGCGGGCGAGCCGCCCGTCGCCACCGCCAGCCGCATCGATCACTGGCTCCTCGTTGAGTACCCCGGGCTCTGGAGCCGTGACGTCCTCGGCGGCAGCCTGCTCTCCGCAGACGTCAAACGCGCACTTCGCGAGCAGCTTGCGAAGCTGTCGCACTCGCGCCTGCTCTTCATCCGCCGGCCGGAGCGACGAGCCGCTCCGGTTCGGCGCGTGTACGTTGCGCGCACCCTCGAGGGAGGCGGTTCGCTCTACGGCCTCGAGATCGGCGATTACGCAGAGCTCGCCACCCTCGATCTCGGCGCGGTGCTTGCTGGAGGCGTGTGCGAGCCGGCCGAACATCCGCTCTTCGTCGTCTGCACACACGGCAAGCGCGACCGCTGCTGCGCACGCTACGGACGGCCGGTATACGAGGGCCTGCGCGAGGCCGCTCCCGAGGACTGGGTGTGGCAGTCGACGCACGTCGGCGGCGATCGCTTCGCCGGCAACGTCGTCTGCCTCCCCGAGGGCCTCTACTTCGGCCGCGTCGCGCCTGCGGACGTCTGGATCCTGCTCAACTCGCATCTGGCGGGTCGCATCCATCTTCCGCGGTACCGCGGCAGCTCGTGTCACTCGTTTCCGGTTCAGGCGGCCGAGCACGAAATCCGCGAGAGAGAGGGGCTTTACGACATCCGCGGTGTCCGCGTCCTAGGCTATGACGAGACGGCGCCGGACACGTGGACCGTGCGGCTCGCCGTGGGCGAGGCCGTTCACGAAGTGGACGTGCGGCGCGAGTGGGGCGACCTGACGTACCTGACCTGCGAGGCGCGCACTCTGCAGCGCCCCCGCCGCTTCGTTTCTTCCGGCTCGCGGGTGGTGGTCGGCTAGACGGCGCGGAGGAAGCCCTCGCGCACGAGGCGGCGGACGAGAACCAAGCGGCTCTCGTCGTCGAGCTGACCCGGGAGCTCCGCTACCGTCACGGGCCCGTCCGTGCCCGCGAGAAACTCGAGTTCCTCCTGGACCCGCGCCGGGAGGCGGACTGCGATCCCGTCGAACTCCAACACGAATGGATCGTGGCCGTGGAGCCGCCAGATCGCCGGGCGCCGCACGACCGTCGTGTCGACCGTGAACTCGCGCAGCGCGCGTACCTGCTGGAAGCCGTCCTCGAGCAGGGGACGCGAGCGGCGGACGATCCAGTCCGACCTCCGACGGTCGATGTCGCCGGCGACGAGACGGCCGCGCAGCGTCTCGACGAGCTCGTCGGGATCGCCAGCGTCGACCGAGCGCCTGAAACGGAGGTCGTCGGCGCATTCGTCCAGCGCGGCTCGCATCGCGTCGAGCCAGGTCACGACGTTGACACCCACGGTCAGGTGCAGCGAGTCGGTTTCGGACGTGAGCGCCTCGTGGAGCCAGCCGCGCGGCAGGTAGAGGGTGTCGCCGGGACCCATCGTAACGTCAAGGAGCGTCTCGCGGGGTTCGCCCAGCTCCGTGGAATATCGCTGCGTCCGCAAGGGCAGTTCGAGTGCCGGTGCGTAGACCCGCCACCGCTTCTCGCCCGCGACCTGGAGCACGAAGACGTCGTGCGTGTCGTGGTGCACCGGGAGTCCTTGAGCTGCGCGCGGTGTGTAGTACGCATTGACCTGTACCGGATGGCGGAAGCCCGCCTCCAGCTGTCGCGCGAACGCAGCGAGTGGCGCGTGACTCACGTGGAGCGCCTGGAGCACGATCGTCGCGCCCCTCTCGAACTCCTGGATCGCGCGCCGCACGTCGATCGTCCCCGTGAACGGGCGCGGTCGCCATGGAATGTCCTCCGTGTGGGCGCCGACGGCGGCGCCCGCCTTCACGAGGCGGAAGGCAGGTGTCCGGGCCGCGGTCGACGTGATGAGCCGCTCGGCTTCCACCTGCGACAGCAGGTCGTCGAACCGGCCATGGTCGCGTCGGGGCACGAAGAGCGGCGCCTGCTCCCAATGCTCCGCCAGGAAGCGGCCGACGTCGACCGGCTTGACGCAGCGCTCGAGGGCGCTAGCTGTCGCTGTCGTCTGCGTCAGCGTCCGTGTCGTCCGCGTCGGCGTCGCCGGCGTCCTGATCCGGATCGTCCTCGTCGGCGTCCGCGACCTGGGCGGCGGGCGATCCGAAGTCGCTGGTCTCGAGCTCATCGTCCGAGAGCGTCGTGCGCTCGTCGTCCATGTGTTGCCTCCTCTTGGGGGGCGCGAGTCTAGCGTGCGCGCACCACGCGCTCGCAGTCGTCGGCGATGGCATCGAGACGGTCGGCGATCGTGACGTCCCGGCCCGCACCGGACTCGATCGCGCTCCGGTCGCCGTTCGGCGGCGAAGACGCGATCGTTTCCCTCGCCTCCCTGGAGGTCGTCCGGGCCTGCGCCGCCTGTGAGCAGGTCGTCGCCTGCTCCGCCCCGGAGCGTGTCGTCGGCTCCGAGCCCGGCGAGGGTGTCCCGGCCGCCGAGTCCGCACGCGAAGTCTTGCTGCGGCGTCCCGGGTAGCAGGTCGGGTCGCGGTGTGCCGGCGAGGGTGCAGGCGGGATCGCGCGTCCAGGGCGAGAGGGAGTCGCCGGTGATGCGCGTCAGGCCGGTACCGTCCGGATGGACGACGCAGATCGCAGCGTGGTAGACGCGCCCCCCGCGCTTGAGTGGGGGACCTGAGAACGCGATCCAGTGCCCATCGGGCGACCAGGCGGGCTGAGATCCTCGTGCGACGCGCTCGAGGCCGTAGACGATCTCACCGTCACGCGCGAACGCGATGACGCCATTTGGCGACCACGTCGGGTGACGCTCGCTCGAGCCGACGTTGCGGACGAGTGCGGCCGGGTTGCGGCTGTCGGCGTCGACGACGTATACGTCGTACTCCGCGCCGCCGGCCGGGTCGAGCGCGGCCTTCGTGAAGGCGAGGCGTGTTCCGTCCGGGGACCACTCCGGCTCCGTGGCCAGGTATTCGTGGCCGAGCACCGCCCGCGCTCCGTTGCCGTCGGCACCAGAGGAAGCCGACGTCGCCTTCGGATCGCTGCGCGAACGCGATGCGGCCATCCCGCGCCCATGTCGGGTCGATCTGGTCTCCGGGCGGAATGATCCGAAGGTCGGCGCCTTTTCGCGTCGCGGTTGCGATGTCCAACGAGGCCGGAGATCCGATCCTGCACGGCCGGCCCGCCGGGATTCGGACACGGGACGGTGATCGTCGTGGTCGCGCGTGACGGGTCGGCGTGGCGAAAGCCGAGCCGGCCCGCCGGCGTCCAGGCGGGGTCGGCCGCCGTCCACGACGTCGTAGTCGGCCTTTCTTCTTGCCACCTCCACGACGCCGATCCCGCACGGCGAGTTGCGGAAGGCGATCCACCGGCCGTCGGGCGACCAGGCCGGCTCGTACTGGCCGAACACGACGTCGACCTGAGGCGAGGTCGTCGACCCCAACGCCGTCGACGCGAGCAGCGTGGCGAGGGGCGAGCCCCAGTGCGACGCGCACGAGGCCAGCGTAGCGCGCGTTAGAGCGTGCGCTGGTAGGCGCGGAACGCCCAGGTGGCGAAGGCGGTGGTAGCGACCGTGAATGCGGCCAAAAGAGCCAGCGAGAGCGCGACGAGTCCCCAGTCCGGGTCGGCGAGCACGGGCTCGCGCGCCGCGTCGACCGCCCACTGCACCGGGTTCGCCCTCGCCGCGTACTGCATCCAGCGCGGGATCAGGTCGAAGTCGATGAGCATCGCCGAGAAGAACATGAGCGGCAACCCGATGAAGTTCGCAACGGCGATCATCGTCGCCTCCCGCCGGGTGAGGAGGGCGACGCCCTGCGAGATCCCCGAGAAGCCGGCGGCGACCAGCATCCCCGCTGCCAGGATCGAGAGCCAGCCGTCCGCGCCTCCGTTCTGCGCGCCGAGCGCGAGCGCGACGATGAGAATGATCGTGCCCTGAATCGCGGCCGTCAGCGCTGCGCGCAGCACCTGCGAGAGGACGATCGCGCTCCGGCGCGCCGGCGTGGTCAGAAAACGCTCGACAACGCCGCGGTCGAGGTCGGTGATCATCGACATGCCGCTCCAGGTGCCGCCGAAAAACGCGGTCATGATCACGACGGCCGGCGCCAGGAAGTCGATGTACGAGTCGGTGTCGAAGCCCGGCAGGTCGACGATGCGCCTGAAGAGCTGGCTGTAGAGGATCAGCCAGATCATCGGCTGGATCAGCATCATCACGATCCAAATCGGCTCGCGGCGAAGGTTTCGGGCCTGGCGGCCGACCATCCACCAGCTGTGGGCGAGCGTTTCGCTCAAGCGCCTGCCTGGTCGTCGGAGCGGAAGTCGCGTCCCGTGTGGTGGAGGTAGACGTCGTCCAGCGAGGGCCTCGAGACAGTTACCGAGGTGACCGGCACCTCCGCGGATTCAAGTGCGGAGAGGATGAGCGGGACGGCCTGGGGGCCGTTGTGGGCCCGGGCTCGAAGGTGCTGGCCGTCGACGGAGGCCTCGTGGACGGCGGCGACCCCGGCGACGATCCGCTGTGCGTCTGCTGCCCGGCCGTCGGCCAGCTCGACGCTGACCGCGTCGCCGCGCAACGCGCGTTTCAGCTCCTCGGGCGTGCCTTCGACGATCACCCGGCCGCGGCTGAGGATCGCGAGCCGGTGCGTGAGCGCGTCCGCCTCCTCGAGGTAGTGGGTCGTCAGCAGGATCGTTAGTCGCTCGGCAGCGGCGAGCCGGCCGAGCTCGTCCCACATGGCCGCCCGGGCCTCGGGGTCGAGTCCGGTGGTCGGCTCGTCCAGGAACAGAACGTGCGGCCGGTGCACCAGACCGAGTGCGACGTCGAGGCGCCGCTTCATTCCGCCGGAATACGTCCGCACGACGCGGTCGGCGGCGTCTGAGAGGCTGAACAGTGTCAGAAGCTCGTCGACACGCGCGGTCAGCTCGCAGCCGCCAAGCCCCTGGACGCGACCCTGCAGCATGAGGTTCTCGCGACCGGAGGCGTAGGTGTCGACGCCGGAGGCTTGCGGGACGTAGCCGAGCGCCCTGCGGACGCGAACGGGTTCTCGCGCGACGTCGTGCCCGGCCACGGAAGCACTGCCGGCGTCCGGCCGGGTGAGGGTGACGAGGATGCGCACAGTGGTCGACTTCCCCGCGCCGTTCGGGCCGAGGAGGCCGAAAACCTCGCCCTCGCGGACCGTGAGGGACACGCCGTCGAGCGCCCGGACGTCCTGGCCGTAGCTCTTCTCGAGTCCGTCGACGACGATGGCGTCCATTCGGCCTGAGCCTAGCGAGACACCGGGTGGGTGGCCTTTGCGCGAAGGCGCGCAAGAGGCCTTTCGTTGAACGGCGGCGCGCCCTGAGGGCCGCGCTGTCGGCGTGGTGCGAGGCGCAGGCGCGAGTAGAGCGGCGCGCGTGGGGCGGCCGCCCGCAACCACAACGCCGGCGCAAGGACGACGGCGAGGCCGCTACTTATTCACGCGCGCGCCCCACCCTCGATGGGTGGGGGGTGTTTCCTCCCGCTTCCCGCTGCCCACGCTACCGCGCACACCCGCGCATGTCCGTCACGAGACCGTGCCGAATGGCATGATAACGGCGGCCAAGGCCTCGCGCTGATTAGAGTCCCGCGCCGGTGGATCTCTACGAGTACCAGGGCAAGGAGCTGTTTCGACGGTACGGCATCCCTGTCTCGGATGGACGGCTCGCGACGACGCCTGAGGAGGCGCGCGTTGCGGCCGCGGACATCGGCGGCCTTGTCATCGTCAAGGCCCAGGTGCTGACCGGCGGCCGCGGGAAGGCAGGCGGCATCAAGCTCTCTGAAACGCCGCAGGAGGCCGAAGCGCGGGCGCGCGAGATCCTCGGCCTGGACATCCGTGGCCACGTCGTCCGCAAGCTGTGGATCGAGCGTGCGTCCGACATCGAGCGCGAGTACTACTTCTCGCTCACGTTCGACCGCGGCGAGAAGAAGCCGCTCTTCATGCTCACGAAGGAGGGTGGCATCGACATCGAGGAGGTCGCCGCCGAGCGGCCCGAGGCCCTGGCCCGACTGCACGTCGACCCGTTCGAGGGCTTCCAGCCGTACCAGGCGCGGCGGCTCATCTACGCCGCCGGCATCGACCTCCCCGGCGAGCAGAAGCAGATCCTGCGCATAGCCGAGGGTCTCTACGCCGCGTTTGTGGGCACGGACGCGATGCTTTGCGAAATCAACCCGCTGATCGTCACACCCGAGGGCGAAGTCAAGGCGCTCGACTCGAAGTTCTCGGTGGACGACAACGCGCTCGACCGCCATGAGGACATCGCGGCCATGCGGGACCCGGAGGCCGTCCCTCCGGAGGAGCGCTTCGCGCGCGAAAAGGGTGTCACATACGTGAAGCTCGACGGCGATGTGGGCGTGCTCGGCAACGGCGCCGGTCTCGCCATGTCGACCGTGGACGTCGTCAACTTCGTGGGCGGTCGCCCCGCGAACTTCTGCGACCTGGGCGGCGGTGGGGATGCGGAGGGCGTCGTCGACGCGCTCGAGGTCATCACGCGCGACGCTCAGGTGCGCTCGATCTTCTTCAACATCTTCGGCGGGATTACGCGGTGCGACGAGGTGGCGCGCGGCATCCTCCAGGCGCTCGACCGCCTCGACATGAGCCGGTATGCGATCGTCGTCCGCCTCGACGGGACGAACGCGGAGGAAGGCCGCGCGATCCTCGCCGACGCGGGTCGCGAGAACATCCATCCCGAGGCCACGATGCTCGAGGGCGCGCGTCGGGCCGTGGAGCTGGCAGCAGCGTGACCGAGGTCTGGTCGAGACGTGCGAATGCGTACCGCGACGCGGTCGAGCAGCGCGAGGGGGCCGATCTCGACCGGATCGTGGAGTGGTGCCTTGCGGCGGAGGCGCGCACCGCAATCGACGTTGCGACCGGCGGCGGTCACGTGGCGCGCCGGCTGCGCGAAGCCGGGCTCGAGGTGGTGAGCGCGGACCCCGCGCCCGGCATGCATGCCGATGTCTTCTGCTACGCCGAAAACCTCCCGTTCGCCGCCCGAAGCTTCGACGGGGTCGTCACCCGCATCGCACCGCACCACTTCTCCGACGTGGCCGCTGCCGTGGGCGAGCTGGCCCGCGTGGCGCGAAAAGTCGTCATCGTGGAGGACACGCTCTACGCGAGCGACACGGTGGAGGAGGCCGAGCGGCTCCGCGACCCGACGCACGTCCGCTCGTGCACGGAGGAGGAATGGCGCGGTCTGCTCGAAGGCGCCGGGCTCGAACTCGAGGCCGTCGAGCGCCACGAGAAGCGCCGTCCGTTCGAGGCCTGGCTTACGCGCACCGGCACGAGCGAGTCTGACGGCGCGCGCGTCCGCGAGCTCCTCGCAGAGCGGATCGTGGACGGCGATTACGTCGATACGAAGGTCCTCATGCGAGCAAGGAGGCCCTGATGGCCATCATCGTCGACCGCGACACGCGGCTCGTCGTGCAGGGACTCACCGGCAGCGAGGGCTCGTTCCACGGAGTACGGAACAAGGGCTACGGCACACAGGTCGTCGCCGGCGTCACGCCCGGCAAGGGAGGCCAGGACGTGGACGGCATCCCGGTCTTCAACACGGTCGCCGAAGCCGTGGCGGAGACCGGTGCGAACACGACCATGGTCTTCGTGCCCGCACGCTTCGCCGCGGACGCGATCTACGAGGCGGTCGACGCTGGCATCCGCACAGTGATCTGCATCGCGGAGGGCCTCCCCGCGCACGACATGCTTCGGGTCTACAACTTCATCCGCCCGAAGGGAATCACGATGCTCGGGCCGAACTGCCCGGGCGCGCTTTCGCCCGGCAAGGCCAACGTCGGCATCATCCCGGCGGAGATCTTCCGCGAGGGCGCGGTCGGGCTGGTGTCGCGGTCGGGCACGCTCACCTACCAGATCGGTCACGAGCTGACGCAGCTCGGGCTCGGCAACTCGACCATCGCCGGCATCGGCGGCGATCCGGTCGTCGGCTCGTCTTTCATCGACATTCTCGGGCGCTTCGAGGCCGACACCGAGACGGAGATCGTCGTCATGGTCGGCGAGATCGGCGGCAACGAGGAGGAGAAGGCGGCGCGCTACATCGAAGCCGAGATGTCGAAGCCGGTGCTCGCGTACATCGCGGGCTTCACGGCGCCGCCGGGAAAGACGATGGGGCACGCCGGCGCGATCATCTCGGGCTCGGCCGGCACGGCCAAGGCGAAGAAGGAGGCGCTCGAGGCCTGCGGTGTCCGCGTCGGTACGACCCCGACCGAGGTGGCGCAGCTCGTCGCCGAGGTCGCTCAGACGCGCGTCTAGCATTCGCGCCCTACGGCATTTTGCTGCACTGTCGTCACGGACGCGTGCGTTTTCGACCGCTAGCCTGATGTCAGGGACACCGGAGTGCCCCCTGGGGGTGGTTGGGGAGCGCGGCGGCCGGTGCGCCGCGCCTGGGCCTAGACTCCTGCGCGTGACGATCTCGCTGGCCCGCGGGGTGCCCCCGCCCGAGCTCCTACCAGCCGACGAGCTCGCCGACTGCGCGCGCGCCGTGCTCAGCGAGCAGGGCTCGACGCTCCTGAACTACGGCCACGTCTCGGGCTACGCGCCGCTTCGCGAGCGGGTCGCCGCTCGCCACGGCGTGGAACCCGCGCGGGTCGTGCTCACGCCGGGCTCGCTTCCCGGCCTCGCAGTCCTTGCACGCGTCCTGCTCGCGCGCGGGCGCCGGCCGATCGTCGAGGCGCCGTCGTACGATCGCCCGCTGCGCCTGCTCGAGGCGCTCGGCACGGACATCGCCGCGGTGCCGCTCGGGGACGACGGCCTCGACGTCGAAGCGCTTGAGCGGGCGACCGCGGCGACCGCGCCCGCCTTCCTCTATGCGATCCCGACCTACCAGAACCCGAGCGGACGAACGTATCCCGAGTCCGCGCGGCGGCAGTTGCTCGAGCTGGCGCGGGCATACGACCTCCTGATCCTCGAGGACGATCCGTACCGCCTCGTCTGCTTCGGCGACCCGCCTCCGCCGACGCTGTTCGAGCTCGCGGGCGGAGAGGGCGTCGTCTACGCCGCCTCGTTCTCGAAGATCGTCGCGCCCGGCCTGCGTGTCGGCTACCTGGTCCTGCCGCCGGAGCTCGTGCCCGACGTCGAGCGGGAGGCTGTCGGCACCTACCTTTCGCCGGCGCTCACCCTCCAGGCGACGCTGCACGAGTTCATCGAGCGTGGCCTGCTCGACCCCAACCTCGAGCGCGCCCGCACTGTGCTGCGAGAGCGTCGCGACGCAATGCTCGACGCCCTCGAGAGGCATTTCGGCGACTGCGCGTCGTGGAGTCGCCCGGACGGGGGCTACTTCGTTTGGCTCCAACTACCCGAGGGGGCCCTTGCGGACGACGTCGCTGCGCGGGCAGCCGACCTGGGGGTGACCGTCGTCACAGGCGCGGACTTCTACGTGCGCGGTGAGGGGGGCGCGTCGGCGCTCCGCCTTGCGTACAGCTTCGCCTCGGCGCCCGAGCTCGCCAGGGCGATCGAGCTACTCGCCGCCGCGCTCCCGTCCCCGGCGCCGGTATAGCTGCGAGAGCAGCACGCCACCGAGCACGCCGAGGATCAGGATGAGCAGGATCAGCCAGATCAGCGAGACGTGCGCGGTGAACAGGACGAAGTCGACGTCGACCTCGTCGTCGTTCTTGACGACGAACGCGACGACGTAGGCCGCGACGACCACCAGTGCCCCAAGAGCGACGTAGAGTCTTGGCTGCCAGGCCTCGTTCACCTCGGTCGGCGGGGAAAGGAGGCGGCGCACGGCCGCGAGTCTACGTCGCGGGATGCGTTGCGAGCGGATCGCCCTGGCGTGGCACGAGCCGAGCCTGGGGCGGGCGGATGAGACGGCCGCGGACGGCCGCGCGGAAGGTGGGGCAGGGCGTATCGACCAGGAGGGCGCAGAGCCCTCCCTGGCGGAAATAGCAATCCTCGCAAGATGCACGAACGCGCTTGCTCAAAGTTCTCCTTGCTCCTCCCGCGTGCCTCGGTGAACGGGCGGCATCATACGGCGGCAGGGGACACGCGCAAGGGCCTCTAAAACGGAACAGCCGCAATTTCCGGGAAGTTTCCGGCTCCGCAAAAGCCCTGCTATCTGCTCGTTTTTGCCGGCAGCGTTGCCAGCAGCTGCAACGCCTGTCGAAAACTCTTCACAGGCTCGACGCGCAAGCCTTCCGCGTAGCGCCGCGCCTCGGCGGTGTTTTCCCCAGCGGGGACGAGGAATAGATCGACGCCGGCGCGGCGGGCGCCGATCGTCTTCTGGCGCAACCCCCCGACCGGGCCGATCGTGCCGTCGAGGAAGATCTCGCCCGTCGCCGCGATGCGGCGCCCGTGGTCGACATCGCGGCCGAGTTCCTCGAAGATGTCGAGCGCGAACGCAAGCCCCGCGGACGGCCCTCCTACGTCGCCGAGGTTGATGTCCACGTCGATGGGCAGCCGGATCTGCGCTGCCTGCGAAACACCGATGCCGATGATCGACTCGCCCGGCCTGCGGGGATCTGCGATTGTCCGGAGTGCGAAGTCACGCGTGCTGCGGTCTCGCCGGATGCGCAGCCGCACCCGCGTGCCGGGCGGGTGCCGGCGAATCGCACTGCGCAGCCGACTGACCATCCGCGTCGGCTTCCCGTCCACCGCCAAGATCACGTCGCCAGCACGCAGCTTCGGGCCGGCGGGCGCGTCGGCTACGACCGCGGTCACGACCACTCCGGTCGCGCGGATGCGGACGTCCCGTCCGAGTTCGCGCAGCGCGACTGCAGCGGCGACCCGCTGGGAGCGGCGCATCTCGCCCAGCACGGCGCGGCGGTGCTCTTCGTCACTCTCGCCGGGCTCCCGCACCTCGTCCTTGGAGACCTTCTCCGAGCCGTCGTAGATGCCCGGCAACAGGCTCTCGAGCAGCGTCGCGCGCCGCACCGAGACGGACACGTAATAGATGCCCCCGGCGTCGCTCGGCGGCCGTTCGTCCTCGATCCGGACGAGCGGCGCTAGCGGCCGCGCGCGATCCGGGAGGTAGAGGTAGTCGTCCGAGGGAAAGACGTAGAGGAAGGCGAGCCCCGTCGCGGCGACGAGCGCGACCGCCGCGAGCCGAGCCGGCGTGAGGAGCCGTCGCACGGCCGCGAGGATAGTCGCGGGCGCGCACCGAGGCGGGTGGGGCGCTCAGGCGCCGCTCCCCCGGGGCTTGCGCTGGCTCGCGGCTAGCTGGCCCTGATCTCTCGGAGTCCCAGTCCGGGCTGCGCCCGCTCAGAGAAGCCCCCGGGTCAACCCGCCGTCGACGGGGATGACGGCTCCCGTGACGTAGGAGCCACGGTCTGAGGCCAAGAAGCAGACGACGTCGCCGATCTCACGCGGCCGGCCGAAGCGGCGCAGCGGAATGGGCTCGAGATCACGCTCGCTCGGCCCGTCCGGATACACCTCGGCGAGCCGTGGCGTGTCGATACGCCCAGGCGCGATCGAGTTCACGGTCACGCCGTCGGGGCCGAGCTCGCGGGCGAGCGTCTTCGCCCAGCCGATCACTCCCGGCCGGACTGCGTTCGAGAGCGCCAGGTTGTCCACCGGTTCGCGGACGGAGCTCGACTCGATGTTGATCACGCGCCCGGCGGCGCTGGCGCGAAGGTAGGGGAGGCAGAGCTCGGTCAGGCGCACAGCCGAGACGAGCAGAAGCTCCACGGCCCGCTCAAGGTCCTCCGCCGTGAGGCCGACGGCGGTGCCGCGCGGCGGGCCGCCGCTGTTGTTGACGACGATGTCAATCCCGCCGAAGGCCTCGACTGTCCGGGCTGCGAGCCGCTCGAGCTCGCGCGGGTCCGTGACGTCTCCACGCACGGGGAGGGCGCCGAGGCGCGCGGCCTCGCGCTCGAGTGGCTCGCGGCGCCGCGCGAACATGACGACGTTGGCGTGCTCCTCGGCGAGCGCTTCCGCGATTGCGAGCCCGATACCCGACGACGCGCCGCATACGATCGCCGTGCGGCCGTTCAGCTCGAGGTCCACGGCCCCTCGTACCACATGCGTGACAATCCGTCCACAGCTGCCTCCGCGGGACATCTTGCAGGGACTGTCCCTGCGAGGGGGCCAGGGTGGACCTGGCCTTCGTGTCGGAAGCGTGACATTTCATCCCCAGGCGGAGTCACCTGAGCCACAGGAGCCTGCTGCGACCGCGGCGAGCGAGACGAGCCAGGGCAGCAGGCACCCCCACGGCCGCCACCACCACGAGTCGTCCTCGCCGCCCTGCGGGCCTCGCTTTCGCCACGCCATCGGCCGGCCGCCCGTTGGCCCCCAGCAGTCGGCGCAGACGCCGTCCACCGTCTTCGTCCCGCGTCCGCAGTGGGGGCAGACCGATGAGGCGCCCGCCGCAGGCGCTCACGCGCGCGCCGGTTGGCTCGCCTACGTGGAAAGGACGCCGACGACCTCCCGCACGGCGTCCGCGGAGGCCTGCAGCGCCTTGCGCTCGTCGCCTGAAAGGTCGAGCTCGACGATCTCCTCGACGCCGCCCGCGCCGAGCTTGACCGGCACGCCCATGTACAGGTTCTCGATGCCGTACTCGCCCTCGAGGTGGGCCGTGCAGGGGAGGATCCGCTTCTCGTCGAGCATGATCGCGTCGACCATCTGTGCAGCCGCCGCACCGGGCGCGTACCACGCGGACGTCCCGAGGAGGTTGACGATCTCCCCACCGCCCTTGGCCGTTCGCTCCACCATGGCCTGGATCCGGTCCTCCGAGACGAGCTTCCGGAGCGGAACGCCGCCGACGGCCGTCGCCGACACCACCGGGACCATCTGGTCTCCGTGTCCGCCCAGCACCATGGCGGTCACGTCCTTCAGAGACGATCCCGTCTCCCAGGCGATGAAGGCGGCGAACCGCGCCGTGTCGAGGATGCCGGCCATTCCGAACACGCGGTTCCGGGGCCATGCGGAGACGCGCTTTGCCACGTGGCACATCGCGTCGAGCGGGTTGGAGACGACGATGAGGATTGCGTCCGGCGACTGAGCGCTGGCCTGCTCGGTCACCGAGCCGACGATCTTCTCGTTCGTCTGGACGAGGTCGTCGCGGCTCATCCCGGGCTTGCGCGGCACGCCTGCCGTGATCACGACCACGTCGGAGCCCTCCGTCGCCTCGTAGCCGTTCGATCCCTGCACGTTGGGCTCATAGCCGAGCACGGCGCCCATCTGGTTGATGTCGAGCGCCTTGCCCTGCGGCAGGTTCTCGACGATATCGACGATCACGACGTCGCAGTAGTCGCGCGCGGCGAGCACCTGCGCGCAGGTGGCGCCGACGTTCCCCGCGCCGACGACGGTCACCTTGCGGCGACCGTTGTAGGGCTCGAACTCGTGCCGGCCGACGGACAGGTCTGTCATGCGACCCGCGTCCCGAGCTTCTCGACGAGTGCGTCAGCGACCTCGCTCGTGCCGACCGCGGTCGGGTCGTCGCGCGTCGGTTTCATGTCGTAGGTGACGCTCCGCCCCTCGCGGATGACCTCGGCAATCGCGCGTTCGAGCTCGTCCGCGGCCTCGTCCTCGCCGAGGTGGCGGAGCATCAGCATCCCCGAGAGGAGCTGTGCCAGGGGGTTGACCTTGTTCTGCCCCGCGTACTTCGGGGCGGACCCGTGCGTGGGCTCGAAGATGGCGATGCCTTCTCCAAAGTTCGCGCCGGGCGCGAGCCCCAGCCCGCCGATCATCCCCGCGCAGAGGTCGGAGAGAACGTCGCCGTAGAGGTTCGGCAGCACGAGCACGTCGTACTCCTCGGGCCGCTGCACGAGCTGCATGCACATGTTGTCCACGATGCGATCGTCGAACTCGATGTCGGAGTTCTCCTCGGCAACCTCGCGAGCGACGCGCAGGTACAGCCCGTCCGAGAACTTCATGATGTTCGCCTTGTGGACGGCCGTCACCTTGCGGCGGCCATTCCGGCGCGCGTAGTCGAACGCGAACTCCACGATGCGGCGTGTGCCGGTGATCGAGAGCGGCTTGATCGAGATGCCGGCGTCCCGATGGCGGAGCTTGCCCCCGTGCGCCTCGATCCAGTCGATCAGCTCGAGCGCCTCCGGCGTGCCCTGCTCGTACTCGATCCCCGCGTAGAGGTCTTCGGTGTTCTCGCGGATGACCACCAGGTCGACGTCGTCGAAGCGCGAGCGGACGCCGGGGTAGCTTTTGCAAGGCCGCACCTGGGCGTAGAGGTCGAGCGCCTTGCGCAGCGTCACGTTGACGGAGCGAAAGCCACCACCGACAGGCGTCGTGATCGGGCCCTTGAGCGCCACTCCGCTGCGCCGGATCGAGTCGAGGACTTCATCGGGGAGCGGGTTGCCGCCATGGCGGTCCATGACGTCGGCGCCGGCATCCTGCACGTCCCACTCGAACTCGACACCCGTCGCCTCGAGCACCCGGCGCGTGGCCTCTGTCAGCTCGGGCCCGGTGCCGTCTCCGGGAATCAGCGTGACTAGGTGGGCCATCCGTGCCGGATGCTAGCGAGGGGTTGACGGGGGGCGCGGCGGGTACAGTTGACGGTGATGGCGGGCCCCAAGAAGTCGGTTCAGCTTTCCGGCGTCACCGTCGCGCAAACGGCGATCTCGTCGATCGACCCGGACCGCGGCGTGCTGTGGTATCGCGGCTACGACATCACGGAGTTGGCGGAGCATTCGACCTACGAGGAGGTCGCGTACCTGTTGCTCGAGGGTGAGCTGCCGACGAGTGAGCAGCTCGACACCTTCAAGGAGGAGTTGTCTCAGCGCGAGTTCCCGCACGCGCTCTGTTCCGTCATCGACGAGAACGCGCGCGATGCGTCCCCGACGGAGACGCTACGCACGGCGGTGTCGGCCCTGTCCTTCTCCGACCCGGCCGAGGCGGCCATTGACCGCGAGAACGAGCGGCGCAAGGCCGCGCAGCTCATCGCGCAGATGCCCACGATCCTCTGCCGCTACCTGCGCGTCCGGGACGGGCAGGAGCCCGTCGAGCCGGACCCCTCGCTGCCGTACGCCGAGAACTTCCTCACCATGCTGCGGGGCGAGGCGCCGACGGCGGACGAGGTGCGCGCGTTCGACGTGGCCATGATCCTGCACGCCGAGCACGAAATGAACGCATCCACATTCACCGCGCGCGTCGTGGCGGGCACGGACGCCGACATGCACTCGGCGATCGTGGCTGCGATCTGCGCGCTCAAGGGGCCGAAGCACGGCGCAGCGAACCTCGAAGCGATGGAGATGATGCAGGAGTTCGGCTCGGTCGAGGGAGTCGCCGAGGGTGTCCGCCGGCGGCTCGAGGCGAAGAAGGCTCTGTTCGGGTTCGGCCATCCTCTGTACCGCGCGATGGATCCGCGCGCGCCGATCCTCAAGCGGCTGGCGCAGCAGTTCGCAGAGGGAACGGGGGAGCCCAACTGGTACGAGATCACGGCGGCCGCCGAGCGCGAGGCGCACGAGCAGAAGGGACTCTGGCCGAACGTGGATCTCTATTCGGGCGTGCTGTACCACTACCTGGGCATTCCGAAGGACGTATTCCCCGCGCTCTTCGGGTGCAGTCGCGTCGCCGGCCAGGCGGCGCACGTGCTCGAGCAGCACGGCGACAACAAGATCATCCGGCCGAGCGCGGAGTACGTCGGGCCGGAGCCGCGGCGGTTCCCGGTACGTGAGCCTCGCTGAGGCTGCGGCCGAGGCCGCAGGGCTGGCCGAGCGCGGCGACGAGCGTCCGCTCGCCGACTTGCGGGCGCGCTGGGAGGATGAGCTCGAAGCTTCGGCTCGCAGCGCGGACTTCCGCGAGCGGGCCGTCGCCTACCGGGCGATTGGGCAGTTTCGGTGGCGCCAGAAGGTCGAACTGCTGCGCCGCGGCCTGGACGACCAGAGCCCCGCATGCCGAGGCTCCGCGCTGATGTCGGTGGAGCTGCTCTCGCGGGACCATCCGGGGATCGTCAACGGGCTGCGCTCGCTCCTGCACACGCTCCTGAACTCGGACGGCAACGAGGCCGTGCGGCGGCTCGCGGGCCTCTGTCTCGCGAACGGCTCTCCACATCGCGACACGATCGTCCTGCTCGACCACCTCGCCGCCGACGACGACATGTCGGTGGAGTTGCGCGCGGTCGCGAAGCGGGTGGCGGGGAGTCTGAAGAAGAAGGCCGGGCCGACGACGCGCTGATGACAGCCGCAGCGGCCGCTCGAGAGCTGCCTGCCGCAACCCGGGCAGGCCCGCCGGCGCCGCCACTCAAGCAGGCGCTTCTGCACGCCCGAAGCGACCATCAGGTAGCCGACGGTACTCGTGATCGCGAGGAGTGTGACGACCTGCGGATCAGGCGGCGCCATCTCTCTTCGTTCTCGCCCGTGGAAGAGATTCGGAAACCTCGCGGCGCCGTGCGTGCGGGTGAGCTGCGAAGTAGGCGTCGCGGCGCCGTCGGTCGCTCACGTGCGTGTAGAGCTCGGTTGTGCCCAGGTCCGCGTGGCCGAGCAGCTCTTGCAGGCTGCGTAGGTCGGCGCCGCCCTCGAGCAGGTGCGTGGCGAACGAATGCCGCAGCAGGTGTGGATGGACGCGCCCAGGCTCCAGGCCGGCTCTCTCGGCCAGCTTGCGCAGGATGAGAAACGCGCCGGCTCGGGTGAGCGGTCCGCCCTGCGCGTTCAGGAAGAGCTCGGGGCGATGGCGACGGTCGAGGTACGGGAGCCCGCGGGCGAGGTAGCGCCGCAGGGCGTCCGCCGCGCGGCGGCCGATCGGAACGATGCGTTCCTTGTCGCCCTTGCCGAGCGCGCGCACGAGCCGCCTGTCCACGTCGACCGCGCCGCGCTCGAGCGAGACCGCCTCGCTGACGCGTAGGCCGGACCCGTACAGCAGCTCCACGAGCGCGCGGTCCCGCAGGTCGCGCGGCGCCACGCCCGACGCTGCGTCGATCAGCCGCTCGGCCTCCGACGGGGACAGCGTCCGCGGCAGCTTTCTTGTGCGGCGCGGCGGGTCGAGCGCCGCTGCGGGATTCTCGGTCACTCGGCCGACGAGCTGCTGGTGGCGGAAGAAGGAGCGCAGCGACGCCGTCCGGCGGGCGAGCGTGGCGGGCGCGAGGCCGGCGGCGCGGCCGCCCGCCAGGTAGCGCTCCAGCTCCTCGGTTGTCGCGGTCGCAGGCGGGCGGCCGAGCCACTCGGCCAGCGCCGCAAGGTCGCGCCGGTACGCATCGACCGTCTTCGGCGCGCGGCGCGCCGCGAGCAGCGCGAGGAAGGAGTCGACGTCGGAGTCGCGCGCGGTGTTGGCCACGGCTGCACCCTGTTCGCCGTCGGCCGTCTTTCGCCTGCCGCAAGCGGCGGCCGCGCCTAGGATCGTCCGCATGTCGAGCGCGATCACCGAGGGTTTCGTCAGCTTTCGCGGCTACCGGACGTGGTACCGAGTCGTGGGCGACCTCGGCGCGGACCGCGCTCCGCTTCTCTGCCTCCACGGCGGGCCGGGCTCGACGCACCATTACTTCGCGCCGCTCGAGCGGCTCGCAGACGACGGCCGCGCCGTCGTTGTGTACGACCAGCTCGGGTGCGGCGGGTCGGATCGACCCATAGACGTGAGCTGGACGGTCGAGCTGTTCCGCGCCGAAGTCGAAGCCGTTCGCGAGCACCTCGGCCTCGACCGCATCCACCTGCTCGGCACCTCATGGGGAGGCATGCTCGCGCTGGAGCACGCCTTGTCCGGCTACGGCGGACTCGCAAGCCTGGTCCTCAGCTCGACGCTCGCCAGCATCGAGCAGTGGGAACACGAGGCCAAGCGTCTGCGCGACGAGCTACCGCCCGACGTCGTTGCGACGCTCGACCGGCTGGAGGCGGTCGGTGCGTACGACGACCCGGAGTACGAGCGCGCCGAGCGCGTGCTTTGGGATCGCCACTTCTACCGCGGACCGAGGCCGCGAGCCGAGCTCGAGGCGATGGAGCGCGAGCGTGGCCGAGACGTCTACCGCCTGATGCAGGGGCCGAACGAGTGGACGGTCACCGGCGCGCTACGCGGCTGGGACGTCCGCGAGCGGTTACACGAGATCGAGGTGCCGACGCTCATCATCCGCGGCGCCCACGACCTCTGCACGGCCCCGGTGGCCCAGACGCTCATCGACGGCATCCGCGGGGCGCGCATCGCCGTCTTCGAGGAGAGCTCGCACACACCAGTGCTCGAGGAGACGGAGCGCTATCTGCAGGTCGTCGTCGAGTTCATCGAAGAAGCCGAGCGCCGCCGGCACTCGTGCAAAGAAGGCGCTTAGGCCGGCGACCAGCAATGAGTAGAACAAGAGGGGCAGGAGGAGATACGTCACGCATGCGGTGGTACGCGGTCGTTGTCGCTCATCGCATTAGCGTCAGTAGCGTTACTTCCAGGTACGAATGTGCGATGTATGCGATCCGAGCGCCGAGCGAAGAGCGCGCACGCATCCGTGCGGCGGAGCACGCGCGTGCCGACGATGTGTCGTACGAGAACAGCGACGGCGAGACAGTGAAGTCCCGCGCTCGTGGCAGGCGTCATAGACGGGGTTCACGTCGTAGCCCATGTCGAGCGCCGCCGTCGCGGGGGTGATGCCCCGGTCGCGGAGCGTGTCGAGCAGCGACAGGGCGGACAGCGATTCGTGCTCGCGCGCTGTCTAAACCTGCCATGCAAGCGGCAGGGGAAAGTCTAAGAAGCTCTAACAGAATGAGTGCTGGAGATGGCCGTAGGAGAGCAGGCAGGCGGCGAGGCTGAGCAGCGCGTCGTGGGTCGTGGCCGAGCGGTCGGTGCGGACGAGCAGGCGGCGCTTGTTGTGCAGGTGGCTGATCGTGCCTTCCACGACCCAGCGTTCGCGGCCGAGGCCGGAGCCGTGCTCGAT
>JBHEMZ010000045.1:0-11076 GCA_046262315.1 Gaiellaceae bacterium | reverse complement strand
GGGGGACCCCCGCCTCCGCCGATAGGGGCTGGGTGCTGTTCGGAGTTCCTGTGTGTACCTGCGTTCTAGAGTGGCAATATGGAGCGCTTCGACGTTGTCGTCGTTGGTGCTGGGCCCGCCGGCTCCGTTGCGGCTTACCGGCTCGCGCGCGCGGGCGCGCGCGTCGCGCTGCTCGACCGTGCTCGGTTTCCGCGCGACAAGCCGTGCGGGGGTGGGCTGACCGAGCGCGCGCTGCGCGAGCTGCCGGTGCCCGTCGACGCCGTCGTCGAGCACAGCGTCAACACGCTCGAGCTTGCGCTCCGCTACGGGCGCCGCTTCGACAGGCGCGGGCGCGGGCCGCTCGTGGCGATGACGCAGCGCAGCCGGCTCGACGCGCACCTCGCGGAGCAGGCGGCGGCCGCGGGTGCCGACTTCCGCGACGGCGTCCGCGTCATGGCCGTGCGCGAGGGGCGAGTCGAGGTCGACGGCGGCGCGCTCGAGGCCGCGGTGGTGTTCGGTGCCGACGGCGTCAACGGAGTCACGGCGCGGTCGGCCGGCCTCGAACAGCGGACCGTCTTCGGGGTGGCCCTCGAGGGCAACGTCCGGCATGGCGCGGTCGACCCCGGGCGGTACGAGGGACGCGCCGTGCTCGAGCTCGGCGTCGTCCCGGGCGGCTACGCGTGGGTCTTCCCGAAGGGCAACCACGTCAACGTCGGCGTAGGCGGCTGGGAGCACGAGGGGCCGCGGCTGCGAGGGCACCTGGCCCGGCTCTGCACGGAGCACGGGATCGCCGACTCCGCGGTCGAGAGCCTGCGCGGGTTTCGCCTGCCCCTGCGCCGGCCGGGTTCGATCGCAGCCCGGAGTCGCGTGCTGCTCGCCGGCGACGCTGCTGGGCTCGTCGACCCACTCTCGGGCGACGGGATGTACGAGGCGTTCGTCAGCGCTCGGCTCGCAACCGACGCCGCCCTCGACGTGCTTTCAGGGCGTACGGAGACCGTTGAGCCATACGCGGCGGCGCTCGACCGCGCTATCGGCCTGCACGCCGCCGCGTCTTGGCACGCAAAGCGCGCGCTCGACCGCTTCCCGCGGGTGACCTTTGGCCTGCTGCGGCTGCCTCCGGTGTGGCGTGCGGTCGAGGCGCTCGTGTGCGGCGATCTCGCGCATCCCGGCCAAGCCCGCGGCCTTGCTCGCGGCCCGCTTCGCCTGGTCGAGGCGCTCGGGCGCCCCTCTCTGTAGCGCCTCTAGTTTTCTCCACTTTCGGCACACTTTCGTAACGTTTCGTGTGATAAGGGAGGTCTGACCCCCAGGGTCCGGGTGCCCCGCTTGAAGGCAGGTGTCCCTCGTTCGGGGTAAACCCAACGAGGTTCCATGCCGATGCCAGCGGTCGCATGGATCTCGATGCATTGCTGCTAAACGCCGTCGAGCACGGCGCCAGTGACGTCCACCTGAAGATCGGCCGCCCTCCGGTGCTGCGCCGCGACGGCGCGCTGGGGCCGTTCGAGGGGTGGCCGCCGCTCGACGAGAACGCGCTCGAGGACGTGCTCGCGTGCGTGACGGCCGACGCGTCCGCACGACTCGAAGAGTTCCGCTCTACAGGCGAGCTGGATGTTGCCTACTCGAGCGAGGGCCTCCCGCGCTTCCGCGTTAACGGCTTCCGGCAGCGGGGGGCGACGTCGTTCGCGTTCCGCGCCATTCCGGCGGAGGTGCCGACCTTCGCCGACCTGGATCTCCCCCGCGGGGTCGAGCGGCTCGCGCAGGAGGAGCGCGGCCTCATCCTCGTCACCGGTGGCACCGGCTCGGGCAAGACCACGACCCTCGCCGCCCTCATCAACCAGATCAACGCGACGCGCCGGCAGCACATCGTCACGATCGAGGACCCGATCGAGATCCTGCACCCGGACGTCGGCTGCATCGTCAACCAGCGCGAGATCGGCCTCGACACGGAGTCCTTTCAGCAGGCGCTGCGGCGTGTACTCCGCCAGGATCCCGACGTCATCCTGATCGGCGAGCTCCGCGACGCCGAGACTGCCCAGACCGCGCTCCAGGCCGCGGAATCCGGCCATCTCGTCCTCTCGACCCTGCATACGATCGACTCGGCCGAGACAGTCGGCCGCCTCGTCGAGTTCTTCCCGCCAGTGAAGCAGGTGCAGGTGCGCTCGATCCTTGCCGGCGTGCTGCGTGGCGTCATCAGCCAGCGGTTGCTGCCGCGCGAGGGCGGAGGCCGCGTCCCCGCGGTCGAGGTGATGGTTGTCAACGCTCGCATCGCCGACCTCATTCGCGAGGCCCGCGCCGACGAGATCGAGGACGCGATCGCCGCCGGCGAGTTCATGGACATGCAGACGTTCCAGCAAGCGCTCATCGCGCTGGTGCTAGAGGGCAAGATCGAGCGCGAGGTCGCGGCCGGTGCCGCCACGAACCGTCACGATTTCCTCGTCGCGCTCGAACACGAGCTCAAGCGCCGACGCGCCGCCGAGAACAGCCATGCCGAAACCCTCGAGAACGACGACGAGCCTTGCGCGAGCGCCGAGGTTGTGCCCGCATTCCTGCTGCGCAGCCCGGGGGGCGGAAACTGATGCGTCGCGCCGTCTGTCTGCTCGCGCTCTGCGCGCTGGCCATGCCCGCCGCGGCGGCCTCGAGCGAGGTCACCTTCGTGGTGGTGGGAGATCAGCCGCCCCAGCTGCCCAGCGCGCAGGTGCCGAACGGGGCGGGCTCGATCGCCGTCCCGGCCGGCTACACGGCGCCGCCGGCGTTCGTCCAGCAGCTCTCCGTTGCGGAGTTGACGCCGATCTGGCAGCACGCGGGTGAGACCTACGGGATCCCCTGGCACGTGCTCGCGGCGATTAACAAGATCGAATCCAACTTCGGCGAGAACATGGGCCCGAGCTCAGCAGGCGCGGTCGGCTGGATGCAGTTCATGCCCTCGACGTGGCTGAGCTGGGGGGTCGATGCGGATGGGGATGGCGTCGCCGACCCCTGGGATCCCGACGACGCGATCTACGCGGCCGCGCGCTACCTGGCCGCAGCCGGCGGCACTACCGATATCTCTCGCGGTCTCTTCGCGTACAACCATGCGCAGTGGTATGTCGACGACGTGCTCGAGTTGGCCGCCCAGTACGCAGGCGGGCCGATCGAGGCATCGTTCGCTTCGCCCGGCGTGGCGACGAGCGTGGACGTCACGCTTATCCAACAGCTGCTCGCCGAACTCGGCGAGCAGCTCGCCGCCGCGACCGCGGCGCAAGCCGCGATCGCGTCCTCCGAACAGGCGGCGAGCGCTTATCTCGAGCGCGGCGGACTCCTCTCCGACAACCTGCTCGTGCAGAAGCGGGCCACCCTCGCCGGCCTCCGTCTCGACCGCGCCACCAGCCTCGTGAATCGCCTGCGCGCCGACGTGGAGGCCGCCGAGCAGGAACTCGCGGCGGCGCGGGCCGGCATCCTCGCCACGCCGTTCGGCTTCAGCGCCGTCGGTGCGGTGGCCGCCGCAAGCGGCAACTACGTCTTCCCGGTCGGAGGCGGCCCCGGCACGGTCTTCGTCGCCGCCACGCACCACGACTATCCCGCCGCGGACATCGCCGCGCCGATGGGCGCCCCACTCTTCGCGCACACGGACGGCATCGTCGTGCGTAGCTGGGCATCGCCCGAGGGCCGCTGCGGCATCGGCTTCACGATGCAGGCCGGCGACGGCCGCCAGTGGACGTACTGCCACCTGTCCTACTTGGAGCCGACGGTCGCGTCGGGTGCTGCGCTGGCGGTCGGTACTCCGGTCGGCCTTGTGGGCTCGACAGGCACCACGTCGACGGGGCCGCACCTGCACCTCCAGCTTTCGCCGCCTGTCTCGTACCCGCAGGCGGAGCCATGGTTCGCCCAGTTCGCCGGCACGGCTTTCAGCTGGCAGGGCGCGTCCCCGCCGACACCCGAGTTCACCGTTCTCCATGAAGAGCCCACGTCTCCGTCGGGCGTCGTGCTCTTCACCAAAGACTCTTAACTCACCGGCGGTTTCTGCCGAAAAGGAAAGGTATGGCGGCCAAACTGATCCCCACGATCCTGCGGCTCACTGCGCTCGGCGCGGTCGTGCTGCTCTCCACCGCGACGATCACGTTCGCCGCGGACGACCCTGCGAGCGCGCTGACACCGAGCATCGCTGCGCCTACGCAGACGCTCGTGACCGTGCCCGACGTGCGAGGCCAAGTCTACGTCTTCGCCAAGGGAATGCTCGAGGACGCCGGCTTCGCCTGGCGTGTGAGCGGCCCGGTTCAGGGCTATCCGGCAAACGTCGTCGCGGCGCAGTCGCCAGTTTCGGGCACGCGTGTGGTCGACAACGGCATGCCGACCGTCGCGCTGACGCTCAGCCGCAACACGCGCTACGCCGAGGACGGCACTCCGGAGAACGCTTCGCCGTTCGCCGGTAGCAAGATCGTGCTCCCGGGCCGAAAGCCGGCTGCGAAGCCGAAGCCTGCTGCGAAGCCGAAGCCTGGTGCGAAGCCGAAGCCTGCTGCGAAGCCGAAGCCTGTTGCGAAGCCGAAGCCCTCGTCGAAGCCCCCGGCCTCGCGCCCGCCGGCCTTCGTCGTGCCGGGCGCGCCGAAGGAACCGCTCGACGAGATCCCGCTGCCCGCGCGCGCCCGCAAGCTCGAGAACTGGATTGCCGCCAACCCGAAGCCGACGGATGCGAATGTCCGCCACTGGTTCTACCAGCACGAGTGGATCGTGGCCGGCGCGAAGTTCGGCTGGTGGAACGGTGACGAGGCTCTGCGGATCCTGCTCCGCGTCGACGGGCAAGTATTCGACCTCTGGGGCGTCGGCGCACGCAGCCGGGCGGCCGCCGCCCGCGCCCTCAGGGAGGTCGAGGCAAAGACCCGGTGAGGGGCGTGCGTACGCTGTGGCAGCGCGCCCGGCGGCAGGACGGGTACTCGCTCGTCGAGCTGCTCGCCACGCTGTCGATCCTGGCGCTCGTGATGGGGGGTCTGACGCAGGTCTTCACGGCCGGGTTGCGCGCCGAGACCGAGATCGCCGTCCGCCACAACGCGCAGGCTGAAGCTCGCGGGGCCTTGAGCTACCTGCGCCGCGAGGTGCACTGCGCAAACGCCCTCACCGTTGTCAGCTCGGCCTCGATTCGGCTGACGCTGCCGGCTGGCTGCCCAACCGGGAGCGGCGACGTCAGCTGGTGCACGATCGGATCGGGATCTCGCTGGGTTCTGTACCGCAAGCCCGGTGCCACGTGTGACTCGACCGGCAAGCAGATGGCCGATTTCATCACGGCTCAGGCCGTGTTCGCCTACGCCGTGACGCCGGGGCAGCTCGCGAAGCTCAGGGTCGACTTCCCCGTGGACGTCGACACGAGGGACTCGAAGGCGGCCTACCGCCTCCAGGACGACCTCGTGCTGCGCAACACGGTGAGGAGCTAGCCATGGGGAGTCTCCGTTCGCGGCTGCGCAGTGAACGCGGACTAGCGCTGCCAATGGCGCTCGGCATGATGCTCGTGCTGTCGTTGTCGCTCGTGACCGCGATTGTTTATGGGCGCTCCTCGGAGCAAAGCGCGACCCAGGAGAAGCGCGGACAGAGCACCTACTCCGCGGCTGAGGCCGCGCTCGCCACGGCCGTGTCGGTGCTGGCCACCGTTCCCGATCCGCGTCTCTCGTCCGCGCTGCCCGGCTGTGCCTCTCCAACTCCAGTGAGCGTCGACGCTGCGACGGGCGACTACTGCGGCTCGCTCTCGGGGCTCGACTGGACGATCACCGCCCGCGGGTTCGCCGCGAACGCCGTCTCGGGCGGCGGGCAACACACCCGTTCGATCACCCAGGTGGCGTCGATCGTGCACGTGGGCGCAGGCGGGCTCGGGGAGCTGTGGAACCGGCTCTACCAGTACGACACGAGCAGGTGCGTGGAGTTCAAGAAGATCATCATCACCGTCCCGATCGTCACGGGGAGCTGCGTCAAGCTCAAGGGGAACCCCGAGAGGCCGTCGCAGCTACTTGGGAGCTACGTCTCGATCGGCGGGTACGTGGAGCTCGACGGCTCCTCCGACAGCATCGGGCTTTCGGGAACACCGATCAGGCGCGCCGACATCGCGGGAACCTGCAACCTGAGGGACGGCTCCGGGCCGCACCGCCCCTGTGGACCCGCCGACGCCGTATACGCGTCAACGGTGACCGCCTCGCCTACCGACCTCGCTCGGCCGACGGTCGACTTCCCCTACTGGTACGCGAACGCGAAGCCTGGGCCCCGGTTTCCGTGCACGGTCGGGGCGCTGCCGATCGGCAGCGAATTCGACCGGGACACGTCGTACGACAACGACGCTCAGAAGATGGATCTGACGCCCAAGGGCGAGACCTACACATGCCAGTACTGGCAGGCCGGCGAGCTGGTCGGCGAACTCGCCTGGAACCACGTCACGCACGTCCTGAAGGTAAAGGGGACGATCTTCTTCGACGGCGGGGTCGAGGCCAAGGATAGGAACCTCACCAACTACCAGGGTCGCGGAACGATCTACACGTCGGACAAGGTCGACATCGAAGAGGCGTTCTGCGCCGGCGGCGACGGGACGCGCGACTGCAAGAGCGCCATGACGAACTGGGACGCGACCAAGAACACGCTGATCCTGGTCACGGGCGGCCTCAAGAACGTGAATGAGGAGGCCTTCACGATGGACAGCGACGAAGCGGCGTTCCAGGGCGCAGTCTGGTCGCAGGGCAAGTGCAAGGTCGGCAAGAAGGCCTCCGTCTCGGCGCCGCTCATCTGCGGACAGCTGGGCATCAAGGAGGACGACTCGATCGACGATCCGACCATCAGCCCGTGGCCGGCGGCCCTGATCGGCGCGTGGAACGGTCAGGTCTACGGCAACCCGACCAGCGACTTCCAGATTCTGCTCAGGCCGCAGCTCGGGTGAGTCGGGCGATGTTGAGAAGGACGAGACGAACGGCGCGCGCTAGATCGATGATCCGCATCGCGCGCAGCGAGCGAGGTCTCGCGCTGCCGATGGCACTCGGAATGATGATGGTGCTCGCGATCGCGCTTGCGGCGGTCCTCACGCTGTCCGTCGGCGGGGAGAGCGCGGCACGGCGCCAAAATGCCGACCAGCAGGCCCTGGCGCTCGCGGAAGCGGGAATCAACCAGGCCGCTTCGATCCTGGTTGCCGCGACCGACCCGAGCGTCCCCTCGGCGCTCGGTTCGGGTTCCACGAACATGGAGGGTGGCACCTCCGCGTACTCGGCGACGCTCTCGGGTCTGCGGTGGACGGTCGTCGGCACCGGGACGGTGCCGAACCCGACCGCGACCGGTGGGCCAGTCCAGCGCACGGGCTCGATGCAATTCGACATCAGCGTCGCGAATACGCCGTGGGAGTATTCGTTCGCGGATCAGCCAGCGGGTTGCATGACGATCCGCAACGACGCCGTTTTCGCGACGCCGCTGTGGATTAACGGCGATCTCTGCCTCGCCAACAACGCGCTGTACACCGCTTCCAAGCTGTACGTCGGCGGGAAGGTGACAAACGGCGGGTCGATCGGAACCGTCGGGTTGCCAATCAGCTCGGCCACGATCGTCGGCGGTTGCACGGGCGGCGTGCCCGACCCGCATCCGTGCACAGCTGCGGACAGCGTGTACGCCTCGAGCATCTCACAGACTCCGTCCGCGCTCACCAAGCCGCCTGCTGACTTCGGGCTCTGGTATTCGGCCGCCAAGCCTGGGCCGGCGAACGCCTGCACGAGCGGGACGATGCCGGGAGGCTTCGACAATGACACGACCCGCAATCGGAGCCGGCCGACATTCGATCTCACTCCGGGCTCATTCTACGATTGTCGCTATGTCGACGGCGCGGGCAATACGGTGGGCCAGATCACGTGGACACCGGGTTCTCCGGGCACGCTGACGGTCGCCGGCACGATCTACTTCGACGGCGATATCACGCACTCGGGCAGTGCCGTCTACGCGGGGCGCGCCACGATCTACGCCTCGGGCAAGGTCACATTCACAAACAACTCGACGCTCTGCGGCATCAGTGGATGCTCGTCCAGTTGGGACACGTCAAACAACGTGCTGATGCTCGTCGCCGGCTCCACAACCGACACGAACGGCGTCCTGTTCTCCAACAACGCGGTCTTCCAAGGCGCCGTGTACGCGGTGAACAACGTCTACATCGACAACAACGCGGCGCTTTGGGGGCCCGCCGTCGCGCGATCGATCTACGTCGACAACAACGCCGCCCAGCACAAGGCTCTGATCCGGCTGACGCCGGGAGCGCCCGGCGTCAGCCTGACCGTCCAACCAACGCCGGGCACCTGGCGGGGATAGGAGCGGGATGGTACACGGGCAGCACCCTGGACACCGTTCGCCACCTGGGAGGGCGCGGGCACTCGCACGGGACCGCCGTCCCCCGCTCGTGAACGCCTGACATGAGCGTCTCACTCGCACTGATCGCGCTCGCGCCGGGGGCGGCAATCGGAAGCTTCCTGAACGTGGTCGCCGGCAGGGTGCCGCACCGCATATCGCTCGTACGGCCACGCTCCGCTTGCCCGCACTGCGGCAGCCACATTGCCCCGTACGACAACGTGCCGCTTCTGTCCTACGCTCTGCTGCGCGGGCGGTGCCGATCGTGTCACGCACCAATTGGCCTGCGCTATCCGGCAGTCGAGCTCGCCACGACGCTGCTGGTGGCGGCGTCGTTCTTCGTCTTCGGGTTCAGCGGTCACGCGCTGCTCGCGGCGTTCTTCTGCGCGGTGCTCGTGGTGCTATCGGCGGTCGACCTCGAGCACCGGATCCTGCCCGACCGCATCACGCTGCCGTCGGCGGCCGTCGTGCTCGTCGCGCACACGGCGCTCGAGCCGCGCTTCGAATGGGCGGTGGGAGCGCTCGGCGCATCGCTCTTCCTCTTCCTGGCGGTGCTCGCCTACCCGCGAGGCATGGGCATGGGCGACGTCAAGCTCGCCTTGCTGCTCGGCGCTATGCTGGGCAAGGCGGTCGCGGTCGCCCTCATGCTCGGGATGCTCTCGGCGCTCGTGCCGGCTGTGGTGCTGCTGGCGCGGCACGGGCCAGCAGCGCGCAAGATGGGCATCCCGTTCGGTCCGTTCCTGGCACTCGGCTCGATCGTGGCGCTTTTCGCCGGCGACCGACTGCTCGGCGCGTACCTGGGCCTCTTCTGACCGAGCCCCTTCCATCAAGCCGGATGGGCAGGCATCGTCCGCACAGCGTCGTATGGTGACGTCGTGGAACCGGAAACGATGACCGAGTCAGAGACAGAGAGGCTGCGCGAGGGGGGGCCGCCGCAATACGCCGTCGCGCTCCGCCTCGTGGACGGCGGCCGCGTGGAGGCAGGCGCGTTCGCGGACGAAGAAGAGGCGCACCGGTATGCCGCCGAGCTCATCTCCACGCTCGCCGGCACCGGAGAGAAGTGGCCGCTCGTCGGCGACCGCTACCTCCGGCCCCAGGCGGTCGTCTCGATCGACCTCATCCGCGAGGCCCACCCACGCTGGACGGGCTCGACCGGCCGCGCCACGCCCTGGTCGGGCCGGCAGGCCGAACCCGAGGGCGAGGACGCGAGCTAGCAGACCCGATGTCCGGCGCTCCGCCGCTCGGAGCAGCGCTGGTCTCGGTGGTTACGTCGCCGGAGTCTCTGGCCCGCAGCCGCACGCACGACCTGCGGCGTCGCGGGTCGAGTCGGGACAGTCTCTACGAGCGGTCGAGAGCGCGAGCCAGTCGGCGGCGGAGCCGGGCTTGGCCCGGCGGGAGGCTCACCGCACATGGAAGGTCCACCAAACCCGCGCGAAGTCGTCATGGCTTCGGCGGAGCCGAAGCCGGACTTCGCGCGGAGTTAGTCGCGTGCGTTCTCGACGGCCTGCGCGACGCTTTCGCGATCGGCGAAGCCGGAGATGCTGATCGCTATGTCGCCTGGGCGGCGGAAGACAAGCAGGGACGGATTGCTCCGGAGCTGCACCTTCGCCTCGAGAGGCGCCACTTCTGCCTGCCTGAACGCGTTGATTTGCACGAATCCTGCTCCGGCGAGATCCGCGCCGGCGCGGGCTTCCCGGGCTGCGAGCTCGTCCACGCGGGCGCCGGGCGCCCCGACCGAGACGACGACGATAGCGTTGCGCACGAGGGCAGCGGCGACCGCGCGCGGTAGCCCGTTCACAACGGGCGAGAGGGGGGTCGGCTTGGTGCGTCCGGGCTTCGCAGCGGGCTTGGTGTGGGCCCCCCGCGGATTGGCACCGTGTTTGCCGCGGACGGAGGTGTGCAGCAGCTTCGGGGCGGCCGCGGTCTCGCTGCCGCCCTGGGTCGTCTTGAGGACGAGCATGGCGCCGCCGAGCGCGGCCGCGAGGCCGACGAGTGCAAGCAGGCGGACGGGGTTCCCGAGGACGGTGTGCATCTGAATCTCCTATCGGCAGTTGCGGAAGTGGGCTTGAGAACTACAGCGATGCGGGGCAGGCGCCCGCGACAACCTCGCCGCCGGGTCCAATCAGGCTGTGCGTGTTGTGGCCGGGCTCGACCGGAGCGCTCGTCGAGCGGCCGTTGTGGGTGCTCTCCAGGCAGTACTGGCGGCCGTTGGACTTGATCACGGGCTCGCGGCTCAACCGGACGCCGGCGTCGATTGCCTTGAGCTCGGCGAGCGAGAGTCCCGTGTACGAGCCGCGCTGCGCGTAGTAGGCCTCCGCGGCCGACAGCGCCTCACGGACGTTCAGCTCGGCCGTCGACCGCTCGCCGCGCTCACGCATCCCGAGGTAGGCCCCGACCGCGACTGTGCTCAGGACGCTGATGATGATCACCACGACGAGCAGCTCGACGAGCGAGAATCCGCCTTCGGTGCCGTCCGCGGCGACGCGGGCGCGCACGCGCGAGGCTGTGCGAGCAAGCTGCAGATCAGCCGTCACCTAACCACGTATCGGCAACGGGTGACTCGGGGTTAACCCCGCCTGAGTGATCCCCACGAACGCGGCGGGCGCGGTCTCCCGCGCCCTCCGGTAGTGCCGATCACCTTGCGCTTACGGCGAGCAGGTGACGTACGGTGAGGTCTTGTCCTCGAGGATGTCGCCCGAGGGGCCCGACTTGAAGTAGGTGGGGCCGGGGTTGGCGGGGTCGCCGGTCTGGAACGCGTACAGGCAGTAGCTCGACGTG
>JBHEMZ010000044.1:0-13785 GCA_046262315.1 Gaiellaceae bacterium | reverse complement strand
CCAAGAAGCAGTCCCAGGATGCGGTCTCGCAGCACGCAGCCCGGGTCGGCATGCCGTACGTGAATCACCGGTGGCTCGGCGGCTTGCTCACCAACTGGCGCACGATCTCGGCGCGTATCGAACGCCTGCACGAGCTGCGGCGCCTCCGCGACGAGGAGCAGCTCGAGTTGCTGCCGGCGAAGGAGCGGATCGCGATGATCGCGGAGCTCGCGAAGCTCGAGGCGAATCTGGGAGGCGTGGCCGACATGCGCGACCAGCCGGACGCCGTCTTCATCGTCGACCTTCGTACCGAGCAGCTTGCGGTGCGGGAGGCGCGGCGCCTCGGACTGCCGATCGTCGCCCTTGTCGACACGAACTGCGATCCCGACGAAGCCGACTATGTCGTGCCGGGCAACGACGACGCCATCCGGTCGTGCGAGCTCGTCGTGCGCGTGATCGCGAACGGGGTCGAGGTGGGGCGGCAGCGCGTCTCCCAGGCGGAGTTCACGCAGCGCGGCGCCGAGCCCGAGGAGGAGGCCGAGGGCGTACGTAGCGTCGAGGAAGTGGCGGCCGACCCTCAGTACGAGGTGGTCGCTCCCGCTGAGCACGTCGAGGAGCCCGAGGCCGATCCCGCGGCGGCGGTTGCCGAGGAGCCTGCGGCTGCTGCGGCGACGGAGAGAGGAGGGGCGAACGAGTGACCGAGATCTCTGCCGCACTGGTCAAGGAGCTCCGCGACCGGACGGGCGCGGGGATGATGGACTGCAAGCGCGCGCTCCAGAAGGCCGGAGGCGACATCGAGGCTGCCCAGCGACTGCTGCGCGAGCGCGGTATGGCCCAGGCGGCCAAGCGCGCAGACCGCGAGACGACCCAGGGCAAGGTCGGCTTCCGCATCGCCGACGACGGACGCCGGGGCACCGTCGTCGCCGTCGGGTGCGAGACGGAGCCGGTTTCGAACAACGAGGAGTTCCTTGGATTCGGGTTCAAGGTGCTCGAGGCCGTCGAGCGTGACGGCCCGGGCGCCGAGACCGCGCTCGAGGACGAGCGTCGGCAGCTCGTGAGCAAGCTGGGCGAGAACATCCAGGTGGTCGGCGCGGCGCGCTTCACCGCGGTCGACGGCGGCGTCATCGCCGGCTACGCGCACGGGCCTGCGAACCGCTTCGGTGCGCTCGTCCAGCTTCGCGGCGGCAGCTCCGACCTGGGCCAGAAGGTGGCCATGCACGTCGTAGCATCCGCGCCGCAGTGGATCTCGCGGGACGACGTGCCCGAGGACGTCGTCGCCGTCGAGCGCGACATCTTCGCCAACTCGGACGAGGTGCAGTCGAAGCCCGAGCAGGCGCGCGAGAAGATCGTTGAAGGCATGCTCAACAAGCGTTTCTTCGCCACCCAGGTGCTCACGGAGCAGCCGTGGATCCACGACACGGGGAAGACCGTGGGGCAGGCGCTCACCGAGGCAGGCGCGGAGGTGCTCGAGCTCGAGCGGTTCGCGCTCGGCGGATGACGGTTCAGCCCGAGACGGTCGAGGCGCAACGGGCCGCCGCTGGGCGCCCGTTCCGCCGCGTCCTCCTGAAGCTGTCCGGGGAGGCGCTGATGGGGAGCCAGGAGTACGGGGTCGACCTCGAGCGAATCGAGGCGATCGCCGAGGAGGTCGTCCGCGTGCAACAGAGCGGCGTCGAGATCGCCCTCGTCGTCGGCGGCGGGAATATCTACCGCGGCATGGCGGCCGCGGCCGCCGGTATGGATCGCGCAACGGCCGACTACGCGGGCATGCTCGCCACAGTCCTGAACGCACTCGCCATCCAGGACGTCTTGGAGCGTCGCGGCGCGGACACCCGCATCCTCTCGGCCCTCGGCATTCCCGAGGTGGCCGAGCCCTACATCCGCCGGCGCGCGATGCGCCACCTGGAAAAGGGGCGCGTCGTCATCTTCGCGGCGGGCACCGGCAACCCGTTCTTCACCACGGACACGGCCGCGGCGCTGCGCGCGCTCGAGACCGGCGCCGAGGGGATCCTGATGGCGAAGCACGGCGTCGAGGGCGTTTACGACGGCGACCCCCGCATCGATCGCGATGCAGCCTTCCTGCCGGCGCTGACGCATCTGGAGGCGATCGAGCGGGGCCTCCGGGTGATGGACACGACCGCCCTCTCGCTCTGCATGGACAACCGCTTGCCCATCTACGTCTTCGAGCTCGCCGCCGGGAACATCGAGCGTGTCGCGCGCGGCGAGCGCGTCGGAACCATCATCTCGACCCCGCGCGCCGAGGAGGCTACCGATGATCGATGACCTGCTTGCAGAAGCCGCCCAGCGGATGGACCAGACCGTCGAGCACACCATCCACGAGTTCAACACAGTGCGTACCGGCCGCGCCTCGGCCGCGCTGCTCGACCGCGTGAGCGTCGACTATTACGGGACGCAGACACCGCTGAAGCAGCTCGCGACCATCAACGTCCCCGACCCGCGCATGCTGACCGTGCAGCCGTTCGACCCGAGCTCCATCCGCGGGATCGAGAAGGCGCTCCAGGAGTCCGATCTGGGGCTGACTCCGTCGAACGACGGCAAGATCATCCGCCTGCCGATCCCGCAGCTCACGGAGGAGCGGCGCAAGGAGCTCGTCAAGGTCGTGCGGCACATGGCCGAGGAAGGACGCGTGGCCGTGCGGAACGTGCGCCGCGATCTCATGCACCACCTCCGCGAGCTGGTCGACTCCGGGCAGGTCGGGGCCGACGAGGAGCATCGCGCCGAGGAGCGTGCGCAGAAGCTGACGGACGAGCGCACGCAGCGCATCGACGAGCTGCTGAAGCGCAAGGAAGCGGAGGTCCTCGAGGTGTAACACCGGGGGAACCTGTAACGGGGGAACCCCTGGTCCCCGTTGGCCCCCTCCTTGCGGGCGTGGATTCCGGCGTGGGCGGAGCCGGCGACTCGCTGCGTGATCCTGCCGTTGCCAGGTGTCGGTGAGCCTCGCGCCCGGCGAAGCCGGGCTCCGGCGTCGATGCATGGGCGTCTCGCCGACGGGGTGGCGTTGGGGAACTTCCGGTTCCCCTGGCCTTCTCCCTTCTCGAAGGGGGATGGGCGATGCGGTCGTAGTATCAGCCGGTATGGCGCCGCCGCGCTCCCGCGCCGCACCTGACGCGGAATCGCCGCGGGCCGTGGCCATCATCGTGGATGGAAACGCTCGCTGGGCGCGCGCGCGGGGGCTGACGATCGCCGAGGGCCACCGTGCCGGCACGCGAGCAGTGCGGCGGACGGTGGAAGCGGCGATCGACTTCGGTCTCGAGTCGCTGGCGTTCTACGCCTTCTCGACCGAGAACTGGTCGCGGTCCCCCGACGAGGTGCGCGACCTGATGGAGATCTTCGGCGAGACGATCGAGCGTGAGCTGCCGGAGCTCGCGTCGGAAGGCGTGCGAACGCGCTTCATCGGCAGACGAGACCGCGCTCCCGAGGACCTGCGCGACCGCATGGAAAGTCTCGAGCGGGAGACGGCCGGCAACGTGCGGCTGGGACTCTGGATCGCGTTCGACTACGGCGGTCGGGGCGAGATCGTGGACGCAGCCCGCCGCCTGGTCGCCGAGGGCGTGCGTGCGGACGAGGTTGACGAGGGCAGCTTAACCTCCCGTCTGTACGCGCCTGCGATGCCGGATCCAGACCTCCTGATTCGTACGTCCGGCGAGCTCCGTATCTCGAACTTCCTCCTCTGGCAGCTGGCCTACGCCGAGCTGTACTTCACGGAGCGTCTGTGGCCCGACTTCAGCCGCAGTGACCTGCGCCGCGCGCTCGATGCCTATACGCGGCGTCGACGGCGATTCGGCGGCCGATGAGCGGGCTTGCCTCGCGCGTGGCCGTGGCGGTCCTGGCGCTGCCGACGGTGCTCGGCCTCGTCTGGCTGGGCGGCTGGTGGCTCGTCGGGTTGGCCGCGGCCGGCGCCCTACTCGCCCTCCATGAGCTCTTCTCGCTGACGCGGCCGCTTCGGCCGGTGACGCTGGCGGGGTTCGCGGGCGCGACGGCGGCCGTGGCGGGAGCGCACGCGGGCGGCGCTCGCTGGATGGTGGCGGGCTTCATGGCCACGCTGCTCATCGCCTTCCTCGTGCGAGGTCTCGCAGGCGGCCGCGTGTCCACCACCGTCTCCATGAGCCTCACCGTCCTCGGCGCAGGCTGGGTGGGGTTGGGCCTGGCCCACGTGGTGCTTCTGCGCGACATCGACGAGAACGGCCGGCTGGCGGCGTTCACCGTGCTCCTCGCCGTGTTCGCAGCCGACACGGCCGCGTACTTCGCCGGCAAGGTCTTCGGCCGGCACCGGCTCGCGCCCGCGCTCTCGCCGGGCAAGACCTGGGAAGGCTTCCTCGCAGGGACGGCCGCCTGCGTGTTCGTGACCTGGGTGTCGCTCTACCGGACCGGCTTCATGGACGGGTGGCGCTCGTTCGTGCTCGGCGGCGCGCTCGCTCTCGCCGCGGTGGTGGGCGATCTGTTCGCGTCGGGTGTGAAGCGGGACATGGAAGCCAAGGACTTCGGCCGCCTGCTCGCGGGTCACGGCGGCATGCTCGACCGCATCGACGCGCTCCTCTTCGCCTCAGTGGTCGCGTACTACGTGATCGTCGCTTTCGACGCGGCCTGAATGCGGGTCGGCCGTACACTCTGTTCGCGATGAGGCGGGTCGCGCTCCTCGGTGCCACGGGCTCCATCGGGCGCCAAGCCCTAGCTGTGATCGACGCGCAGCCGGATCTCTCGCTGTGCGCGGTTGCTTCCGGTTCGACCGACCTACGCGAGCTCGCGGAGTCCCGGCGGGTCGAGCACTGGCAGGTCGGCGGCGATTTGACGTCGCTCCTCGATGCCGCGCGGCCCGACGTGGTGCTCAATGCCGTCGTCGGTTTTGCTGGCGTCCACGCCACTCTATGGGCGCTCGAGGGCGGAGTCGACCTCGCGCTTGCGAACAAGGAGAGTCTCGTCGCCGCCGGCGAGCTGGCGCTCGACGCCTGGCGCCGCGGCGGAGGCCGGCTGTTGCCGGTCGACAGCGAGCATTCGGCGGCCTTTCAGTGCCTCGATGGACGCTCGCCTGAGACGGTCGAGCGGCTCGTCCTGACCGCATCCGGTGGCCCGTTCCTTGGGCGCACACGGGGTGAGCTCGCGGACGTCACTCTCGCGGACGCGCTCGCTCATCCAACCTGGAGCATGGGGCCGAAGATCACAACCGATTCGGCCACGCTCGCGAACAAGGGTCTGGAGCTGATCGAGGCGCACTTCCTGTTCGGACTTCCCTATGACCGTATCGACGTGCTCGTCCACCCAGGCTCGCTCGTGCACGCCCTGGTCTCGTTCCGCGACGGTGCGACGCTGGCCCATCTTGGCCATCCGGACATGCGGGTGCCGATCTCATACGCGCTCACGTATCCCGAGCGGGCGACAACGCCCGTCGCACCTCTCGGGCTCGCCGGGCGCACGCTGGAGTTCGAGGAGCCCGATGGAGAGACGTTCCCCCTGCTCGGACTCGCCCGCGAAGCGGGGAGGCAGGCGGGCACCTATCCCTGCGCCTACAACGCGGCTAACGAGGTGGCGGTCGCCGCCTTCCTCAGCCGGAGGCTGCCCTTCCTCGATATCGCGGCGGTCGTGGAAGAGACCCTCGCGCGATGGGAAGGTGAGCCTGCGGACGATCTCGAGGAGCTGGTGGGGGCGGATGCGCGGGCCCGTGAGCTCGCGGAGCAGGGCCTGGTAGTCGGGTGAACATCGGCATCGCCATCCTCGGTCTCGCGTTGCTCGTGCTCGTGCACGAGGCGGGGCACTTCTTCACGGGCCTCGCGGTCGGCATCCGTCCGCGGAAGTTCTACGTGGGCTTTCCTCCCGCTCTGGTGAAGGTGTCGCATCGGGGAATCGAGTACGGACTGGGGGCCATCCCGCTCGGCGGCTACGTGAAGATCCCCGGCATGCACCGCCCGGCACCGGGCGACGTGGACGTCCATTTCGCGCCCGCGAGGGCCGAGCGGCCGGAGCTTACCCACCCGGTCGAGCGGCTCAAGCGCGCGCTCGCCGAGGGCGACATGCGCGCCGGCCGCGAAGAACTGCCCGGTCTCGGGGACCTCATTCGGCTGGCGAAACTCTCCCCCGGCGCGCGGCGCGCGGCCGATCGCGGTCTGCGCGACCTGGGCGACGCACTCGGATTCGACGCCTACTGGCGGCAGCCCACGTGGAAGCGCCTCGCCGTCATCGCCGCCGGGCCCGTCACCAACGTCGTGTTCGCGGTTGTGCTCTTCGCGGCTCTCTTCCTGACGTCGAGCGGCGGCTTCAGGCTCGGCTTCGCCCTTTCGAACGACTCCAACGCACCCGTCGTGGCCGAGGTTGCTGCGGGGGAGCCGGCCGTACAGATGGATCTTCGCGTGGGCGACCGGATCGTGCGCGTCGGCGGCACGATGGTGGATGACTATGCCGACGTGCCGCCGCTGATCGAGGCCTCCAAGGGTGCGCCGATCACGCTGACGGTGGTGCGAAACGGGCGGCGGGTCATCCTGGGCCCGGAAGCCGCACGCGAGGTTGAGCGCTTGTCCCTCGCCGATGCGACCTGGCGCTCCGTCCGCCTGACGGGCCGCGTGACCGAGGAGATCGGGCGGTCGCTCGGTCGTCTCGTCAAGGGCGAGGGCCGCGAGGAGATCTCGAGTCCCGTTGGGATCGTGCGCGGATCATCGAGTGCGCTCGACGAAAGCCGCGAGCGCTACCTCTGGGTGCTCGGCCTCATCAGCCTCTCCCTTGCGCTGCTCAATCTCTTGCCGCTCCTACCGCTCGACGGGGGGCACATCACCTTCTCGATCGTGGAGGGGATTCGTGGTAGGGCGGTCGGCCGAGAGGTCTACGAGCGCGTGTCGGCGGTGGGGATTGCGCTCGTGCTGCTGCTCTTCTTCGTGGGGCTCTCGAACGACATCGGCCGGCTGGACGACTAGGGCCGGCATGCGGCCGGGTGGCTGTGCCGCCGCGGCCTGCAATTGCTACCTGCCCACCGGCATGCGCGAGATCCGGCACACATTCGGCACAGACGCGTAACACCTCGTGTGATAGAGGGGGTCTGACCCCGCAGGCTGCCGGGTGGCGGTGGCCCCGCTCTACAATCGTCGCGGAATGGCCAGCGAGCGCCAGATTCGCGTCGGCGGCGTGCCCATCGGCGGCGGGGCGCCGGTGGTTGTCCAGTCGATGACGTTGACGCCGACGCGCGACGTGGAGGCGACCGTGGCCCAGATCGCCGCCCTCGCCTCGGCGGGCTGCGAGCTCGTGCGCTGCGCGGTGCCGAAGATTGAGGACGCCGAGGCGCTTCGGCGCATCGTCCGCTTGTCGCCGCTACCGGTCATCGCCGACATCCACTTCAACGCGAGCCTCGCGCTGCGGGCGATCGACGCGGGCGTGGCCGCCGTGCGCATCAACCCGGGGAACATCGGCGGTCCGGAACGGGTCGCCCAGGTCGTCGCCGCCGCGCGCCATGCGGGGATCCCGATGCGCATCGGCGCGAACTCCGGCTCGCTGCCGAAGCACCTTGAGGAGCTCGCTCAGCGTGACCAGGCCGAGGCACTCGTCGCCGCGGCGCTGGAAGAGGTGGAGCTGCTCGAGCGGCTCGACTACCGCGACTTCAAGATCTCCGTCAAGGCGACGCACGTGCCGACGATGATCCGGGCGTACCGGATGCTCGAGGCGCGCGTCTCATATCCGCTGCACCTCGGGGTCACGGAGGCCGGCACGCCGTTCGCGGGCTCGATCCGGAGCGCGGTCGGCATCGGCTCCCTGCTGGCGGACGGCATCGGCGACACGCTGCGCGTCTCGCTCACCTCCGACCCGGTGAAAGAGATCGAGGTGGCGTGGGAGATCCTCAAGTCACTGGGGCTCCGCGAGCGCGGCCCGATCATGATCGCGTGTCCGTCGTGCGGTCGAGACAACGTCGGCGTCGAGAACCTGGCCATTGTCGTGGAGGAGCGGCTGCGCGAGTACCCGCAGCCGTTCGAGGTTGCCGTGATGGGCTGCGCTGTGAACGGACCCGGCGAGGCGGGCGACGCGGACTTCGGCATCGCCGGGGGGCGCGATGTCGGCTTCATCTATGCCCATGGCCGCGTGCTGAAGAAGGTGTCCTCCGACTTCCTCGTCGACGAGCTCTTTCGCGAGATTGACGCCTGGATAGGCGGCGGCATGCAGCGTCCGAAGCGCCTCAAGATGGCCAAGCCCGCGGCGCTCGCGATGGCCGAGGCGTCGCTCATTCCAGTCGAGTAACCCGCGAAGATCCGGCTCGCTGCGCGAGCGAGGACGATCTTCGCGGGTGCTAGTAATCAGACGCGACTTCGCGCGGTGTGGCTGCGCCGTTTCCCGCCGCAAGTCTGGCGCGCTTCGTGGGGCCATGACGACTTGCGGCGGGTCGCCGAGAAGTCAGACGCGGCTTCGCGCGGTGTGGCTACGGCGGGGCAAGCCCGCCTCCGCCGGCGGACGGCACGCTCCGTCGGGAGCGGCTCGACTAACCTCTCGGCCTGTGGTCGCCCGCGCGTCCCAGCTCTTCCTGCCAACGCTGCGCGACGCACCGGCGGATGCCGAGGCCGTGAGCCACAAGCTGCTCGTCCGCGGCGGGTTCATCCGCCAGCTCACGGCCGGCGTGTGGACGTTCCTGCCGCTCGGCTGGCGTGTCCACCAGCGGATCGTCGGAATCATCCGCGAGGAGATGGATGCGATCGGCGGCCAGGAGATGCTCATGCCGCTACTGACGCCCGTCGAGCTCTGGCAGCACACGAAACGCGATCACATCGAGGAGCTGTTCCGCCTCACGGACCGCTACGGGCGCGACTACGTGCTCCCGATGACCCATGAGGAAACGGTCACCTTTCACGCACGGGAGATGCAGAGCTACCGCCGCCTACCTCAGATCCTCTACCACTTCGCGATCAAGGAGCGTGACGAGCCTCGCCCGCGCGGCGGTCTGCTCCGCGTCCGCGAGTTCATCATGAAGGACTCGTACTCGTTCGACCGCGACGAAGAGGGTCTGGCGGTGAGCTTCCAGAAGCACGCCGAGGCCTACGAGAGCATCTTCGAGCGCTGCGGCCTCGAGTTCTATGCCGTCCAGGCCGAATCGGGGATGATGGGCGGCAAGGAGTCAGTCGACTATCTCGCGCCGTCCGGCTCCGGCGAAAACGTGCTGGTTACGTGCGAACGCGGCGACTACGCGGCTGACCTCGAGATCGCCCACGGTGTGCCGCGTGAGCCGGAGTTTCCTGCTCGGCTCGACGGGCCTAAGCCGGTCGAAACGCCCGGAGTCGCGACGATCGAGGCCCTGGCGGACTTCCTGGGCATCGATACGGCCGCGACGGCGAAGGCGATGCCGGTCGTGAAGACCGACGGCACGCTCGTGCTCGGGCTCATCCGCGGCGACGGCCGCCTCGAGGAGGCAAAACTTGCCTCGGCGCTCGGCTCGGACTTCCGGCCGGCCACCGAGGAGGAGATCCGCGCGGCGTTCGAAGCCGATCCGGGTTCGCTCGGGCCCGTCGGTTTCGAGGGCGAGATCGTCGCAGACGAGACCCTGCGTGAGGGCCAGTTCGTAGCCGGCGCCAACGAAACGGGCCGCCACCTGTGCGGTGTCGAGCATGGTCGCGACTTCCAAGCGCGTTTCGCCGACCTGAGACAGCCGCGTGAAGGGGACGCCTGTCCGAAGTGCGGCGGCCGCCTTGGCTTTCAGACCGCCATCGAGGTCGGACACATCTTTAAGTTCGGGACTCGCTACTCCGAGCCCCTCGGCGCCACGTTCCTCGACGAGGACGGACAGGAGAAGCCGCTCATCGGCGGCTCCTACGGCGTCGGACCGGGCCGCGTAATGGCTGCGGTGGTCGAGCAGCGGCACGACGAGCACGGCATCCGCTGGCCCGCATCCATCGCCCCCTATGACGTGCACGTCGTCGTGCTCCCCGGTCTCGAGGAGCGCGGCCTCGACGTGGCGCACTCTTTCGAGGAGGGCGGCCGGGCCGTGCTGCTCGACGACCGAGATCAGCGTGCGGGAGAGAAGTTCGCGGACGCTGATCTGATCGGTTGCCCGGTTCGCGTCACGGTCGGCAAGAAGACGCTCGATGACGGCGCCGTGGACGTGCGCGACCGCGCCACGGGCGAGGAGCAACGGATCGCGATCGGCGAACTCGCGGAGGTGCGCTGATGGCCCGGCGCCGCAGGTTCAGCACCGAGCCGTTCGGGCCGGCGCTCGAGCTCCTGATCTCGGAGACAGGCGTCACGTACCGCGGTCTCGCGCAGGAGACCAACCTGTCCGCCGGCTACCTGAACCATCTCGTACACGGCAACCGTCCCGTCCCGGCCGATGAGGTGATCGAGCGCATTGCGGCGGCGCTGGACGTCGAGCCTGCCCATTTCCGCGAGTACCGGCTGCGGCACATCACGCGGCGCCTCGAGGCGATGCCCGAGCTGATCGACCGCCTCTACAAACGCCTCGGCTGAGAAACGCCCGGAACGGGAAGGCGGCCCTCGCTGGAGCCGCCTTTGGGGGGAGGTACGAGGGGGAGATGACCTCTCCCTGAAGTCTTCGTCTGCCCGGCTCGGCGCCAGTCCAAACACGACTAGTGTACTGGACATTCGCAAACACGCCGGCCGTGCGATGCGCTAAGGTATCCCCAGCCGCGGGGCGTGGCGCAGCCTGGTTAGCGCGCTAGTCTGGGGGACTAGAGGTCCCGAGTTCAAATCTCGGCGCCCCGATGAAAAAGCCCCGCAGAACGGGGCTTTTCCGCTTTTCCTTTCCGGCAGGTTGGAGAAATGTGGCCAATCAGTGGCCAAAGGTCTGCGCTTAGTCCTCGTCTATGAGCGCGAGGCTGCTGGCGACCAATGCCCGCGGGCGTATTCGTGCCTATCACCATGTGAATCCTCCGGGATGTGGGGAGGGCGGGGCAGGATCGCGATGCTCCCACTCGTTGGCCCGGCGCCGCATCGGCCAGCTAACGCCTAGATAACAGCCACCGCAGGATGGAACCGCTCGGCCGCCTCGGTAAGCCGGGCGTCACGCAGGTGCGTGTACCGGCGAAGCGTGAGCCGCGGGTCTGCGCCGAGCGCGAGCAGGAGCCGCCGGTGATTCGGCGACAGCGGCTCAGCCTCGGCGAATCTGGTAGGGGGAGAGAGGTAGTGACGTCTCGCGGGCGCCCAGTGCGGGAGCGTCTTGCCGCAGCCGCACTTTACAGGGACGGGCGCCGGCGGGCGTCCTGCTGCTACGTCTTCGTGAAGACTGCCGCGCTCGTCACAGTTCCGACCGGCGCGGCAGTGTTCGTGACGCTGATCTTCCCCGCCGTGGCGGTAGCCGGGACGGTCGCCTTCAGCTGCGTCGGCGAGACGTACGTCTTTGTCGCCACCACGCCGTTGAACTTCACCGTCGACGTCGTGGTGAAGCCCGAGCCGTTGATCGTGACCACCGTCCCGGCCGGGCCCGACGTCGGCGTGAAGCTCGTGATCGCGAGCGCCGTGAACGTTGCCGCGCTCGTCACAGTTCCGACCGGCGCGGCAGCGTTCGTAACGGTGATCTTTCCTGTCGTGGCGCCAGCCGGGAGCGTCCCCTTGAGCTGGGTCGGCGAGACGTACGTGACCGTTGCGGCCACGCCGTTGAACTTGACGGTCGACGTCGTGGTGAAGCCCGAGCCGTTGATCGTGACCACGGTCCCGGCCAGGCCTGACGTCGGCGTGAAGCTCGTGATCGCCAGCGCGGTGAACGTTCCGGTGCTCGTCGCGGTGCCGGCAGGGGTCGTGACGCTGATCTTCCCCGTGGTCGCGCCTGCCGGAACGACCGCGTCGATTTGCGTCGCCGACACGATGGTGTACGCCGCTGAGACGCCATTGAACTTCACCGCGCCTGCGCCGCTGAAGTAGGCGCCGTTGATGCGTACACGCGCGCCCGCGAGCCCCGACGTCGGGGTGAACCCGCTGATTGTCGGCGCGACGAACGGTGTAACCGTGTACGGCGTTGCGCTCTGGGTCGTCGTCGGAGCCGTCGACCGGACGACGGTTATGGTACCTGTCGCCGCCGACGCGGGAACGGTCGCGCGTAGCTGGCTCGGGGACACGTACGTCGTCGTAGCGCTCACGCCGTTGAACTTCACCGTGCTGGGGTTCGTGAACCCATTCCCCGTGACCGTTACGATCGTGCCCGTAGGGCCGCTAGTCGGACTGAAGCTCGACACGGTGTACGACACGGTGAAGTTCGTCGCGCTCGTGCCCGTTCCAGTCGGCGAGGTCACGGAGATCCTCCCGGTCGTCGCGCCGTTCGGAACCGTAGCTCTGATCTGAGTCGCGAACACGACGGAGAATGAGGCCGGCTTCCCGTTGAACCTGACCGCCGCCGTGCCGGTGAAGTTCGTTCCGTTGATCGTCACGACGGTCGAACCGGCCGCACCGCTCGTCGGCGAGAAGGACGAGATCGCAGGGACGGCCTGCGGGTTCAGCCACGGATCGAGGCCGACGGCGCGGTACGCGTTTGTCGCAGCGACCGAGGAGTCGAAGTGCCAGCCACTCCCGTTGAAGTAGATGATCCCCTTCATGGCCGGCCAGCTCTTCATGGTGGTCAGCAGGTCGCGGAACCACTGTGCCTTGCGGTTCGGGTCCGGAGTCTTCGTGTCGTCCAGCACGCCGGTCTCGAAGACGGCGAGTGGCTTCCCGCGCGTCTTGCCCCAGTCGTAGAACGGCTGGAAGATCGAGGCGAACGAGCGCCAGGGCTGATTTAGGACGTGGGTTGAGCCGAACCAGTTGTACCCGTCGGCCGCCATCCAGTCGACGACGTCGTCGCCCGGGTAGTAGTCAAGCGGATTCCGGCCCGAGTTGGTCTGGAACGAGAACGCCATTAGGTTCCAGACCCAGACGGTGTTCGTAGCGCCACGGGCACGGAACATCGTCACGATGCGGCGCCACGCCGCCGTGAAGTCGGCCGGCGTCCCGCGCTTGGTCGAGCCGATGTCGTTCTCGGGCTCGTGGTTGAAGACCATCATCACCGGTTTGCCCAGCGCCTTCACGGCGTCGGCGCGTGTGTTGATGAGACCGTCATGCGCGCCGCTCGCAATGTCGGCCCATTTGACAGGGACTTGCGCAATCGTCTTCGCGTTCCAGGAGATCACCGGGATGCGCCCCGCCGAGAGCGCGGCAGTCTCTTCGGCGCCCGGGAACGGCTCGTCCCAACGGTAGTAGCGCCGCTGCATGTCGTACCGGCGCTGGATCACACCCTCCAGGTACGCGACCTCCTGAACCGCATCGCGGCCGTCGCGTCCCTGCACCGCGATGCCCCACAGTGCGCCGTACGACGGGACAAGCTTGTTCGAGAGCGGGGCGGGTTCCGCGTCGGGAACCGTCACGGCAGAGACCACCGCCAGAAGCGAGACGAGGAGTACAAGTGCGCCTGCATGTGCAGCCCTTCCGGAGCCGCACGACGCGGTGGTCCGCCTGCGCAGACGGAGAGGGTGAAGCACCATGACTCTCCTTACCGGCCGGGCGGGGGCCCCGGACCAGGTTTGGGGACCAACCGCAGACCGCCCCCCCGATCTCCTGCCTGGCGATCATACAACCCTCGAACTGATTTCCATAGGGGTGAAGGCGATTTCGCACCCGGCTCCCGCCGCGTCGTCCGGAAACGCCGCCGCCGGCATCGGGAAGTCGACCGGGTACGACTGTGTCAAGCGCAGCCGAAAGGTGCACCGGTTTGCGCAGTCGATAAGTGCACCACCAGGTTGGGGTGTGACGTCGAGTCCGCGCTGGCGGAGGCGGTAGCTCTTGTCTTTGAGGGTGATCATGGTGGCGTGGTGGACGAGCCGGTCGATCAGGGCGGCGGCGACCATGGCGTCG